>NZ_JAOQBX010000070.1:0-592 GCF_044902225.1 Lactobacillus sp. 23-2
GCGAGGGCGGCGACTCGGGCGCAGATTCCGGGTACAACACCAAATCAAGCATCGAAGACTACGAAAACAAGGGCTATGAGTTCGTATCAGACAGTACCCATGGCCAGGACGTTGTCTTCGACAATGACAGCCGCGTGGACCAAAGCTACGAGGTGCACCTGAAGCACGCGCATGTAACGATCACTCCTAATGATAAGAATCCAGTAAATCCAGGTGATAAGATCAATCCAAATGATCCAAATAGTCCTGTATATGGTGACGGTGTAAAGCGCGACAATTTAGTCAAGGATACCAAGCAAACGGTTCATTACGAAGGAGCTGGCACAGATACTCCTGAAGACAATGTCACTACGCACAAGGATGCCTTCACTAGAACGGTTACGGTTGACAAGGTGACTGGCAAGTCAACGGTAAGCTCTTGGAACAAGAATGAGGATGCTTTTGGTTCGGTCGATACTCCAGTGGTTAAAGGCCATACTGCTGATAAGAAACAAGCTGGTGGGAAGACAGCAACCCCAGACAATCCAGAAGTAAGTGACACCGTTGTCTACACTCCAAACGGCAGCGTCGTACCGGTAGATCCAGACGGCAA
>NZ_JAOQBX010000071.1:0-554 GCF_044902225.1 Lactobacillus sp. 23-2
TCGTAACAAGGTAGCCGTAGGAGAACCTGCGGCTGGATCACCTCCTTTCTAAGGATAGACAGATGAATGGAGAGCAGAGATGCTAATAGAAATTCATCATGTTACGGAAGCACACTGAAAAGAAACTTTGTTTAGTTTTGAGAGTATCAACTCTCAAACTTGTACGTTGAAAACTGAATACTTAATCCAAGAAAAAACCGAGACATCATTGTAGACAATGAATAGATTGCAAAGCGACCGAGAGAGAGTTCGAAAGAACTAAGACTTGATAGAGGTCAAGTGAAGAAGGGCGCACGGTGAATGCCTGGGCACTGGAAGCCGATGAAGGACGTGACGAACCACGAAAGTCTTCGGGTAGCCGTAAGTAGGCTGTGATCCGGAGGTATCCGAATGGGGGAACCCGGCATGCGAAGGCATGTCATCCATGAGTGAATACATAGCTCATGGAGGGAACACGCAGTGAACTGAAACATCTAAGTAGCTGCAGGAAGAGAAAGAAATTCGATTTCCTTAGTAGCGGCGAGCGAACGGGAAAGAGCCCAAACCGGCAGATT
>NZ_JAOQBX010000072.1:0-548 GCF_044902225.1 Lactobacillus sp. 23-2
CTGACTTTCTGCTTATAGCCGTATGAGCCGTATTTCAGTTGAATGGTGAACGGATATTTCTTGACCACGAATGCCTTGCCGCTTTTCAGAAGCAGTCTGGTCTTTCTTGGACGGCATGGCATTAGCGGCTTGCCGTCCTTGTTGAGCAGAAATACCCGATTGGCATTCTCATATTCCATTTTTCCTCCTTTGCCGGCAACCATGCTGCCGGCCGCTATCCGCATTGGGAGACCCAACGGGGAGTTGCGTTGTTGCCCTTCGACAATGTTATCTATGCTTGCCATGATTCCGAAGAACCATGACGACGCAGTTGACTGTCACGTTAACCTCATGACTGTTTACAGAGCTGCCACAGCGCATGGGACTAGAGCATCATCCCATGGTGTGATAACAAAGATAACGTAGTTCCTCTTTCCTGCCAGCCGAAGCCGACTGGAAAGCTTAGTCTAGACAATGAGTTCCGGATTTCTCCGGAACACCCCACAAAGATATTGAGGCTTGAAGCTTGCACTCCAAGCCCCTCACTTCAGTGAGGGGTTACCATTGAC
>NZ_JAOQBX010000073.1:0-546 GCF_044902225.1 Lactobacillus sp. 23-2
TCTTTCCCCACCCCACGCTCTTCCGAATTCCCAACTCAAGACCTTACAGTCAATCCAAAACTCTTTCAAGATGCAGTTCTCCAAGATCATCGCTATTGTCTCCCTCTCGGCTACTGCCTACTCCGCCGCCGTCCCTACCACCAACGGTGATAAGATCCCCAGCTCCTACGCCGCTTGCAACGCGTCTGGTGACTTCGCCGTCACTTGCTGCCCCAGCGGCCTCATTGGTCTGCTTTGCCAAGTGAACCTTCTTGGTAGCACTTGCTCCAACAACGGAAACGCCTACTGCTGCAAGCAGACCGCAAGTGGCGTCCTCATCAACGTCCAGAACTGCGGACCTATCTTGTAAGCTCGCTACTCAGCAGGTAGCTTCAGGCACGCGTCCCAGTTTACCAGTGTACCATTGGTGGAAGGCGTCAAGGCGGGGATGAAGCACCTATGAGATGTTTGGTTTTTGGGAATTTTGGATCTAATCCTTGACTTCGCATAAAAAATGCGTCCGCTCCTTAATTAGTATAATCAGGTCGCTTGATACTTTAGCAAATT
>NZ_JAOQBX010000074.1:0-168 GCF_044902225.1 Lactobacillus sp. 23-2
AGGTGACTACCATGACTGAAGTACTGCCACAATTTATTCAGGTCAAGATTGACCGGGCAAAGAAGGAAAACACTGAAGAAGTGACTGCGAAAGTGACCAAAGAAGTTACTAAGAAAGTAACCAAAGAGGTGACTAGAAAAACTACTGAAAACGTGACTAAAGACTACT
>NZ_JAOQBX010000074.1:268-536 GCF_044902225.1 Lactobacillus sp. 23-2
TGCTCAACATTCTAAACACTACCAATCTAACTCCGGACAAAGCTATGGACCTCCTAGGCATCCCCGCGGCAGACCGGCCTATGTACAAGGAACTGCTCAAGAAAACAGGTGACTACCATGACTGAAGTACTGCCACAATTTATCCAGATCAAGATTGACCGGGCAAAAAAGGAAACTGCTGAAGAAGTGACTAAAGACTACTTGCTCAACATTCTAAACACTACCAATCTAACTCCGGACAAAGCTATGGACCTCCTGGGCATCCCCG
>NZ_JAOQBX010000075.1:0-463 GCF_044902225.1 Lactobacillus sp. 23-2
AAGACGCTTCAGGGAAAGCGGTCATGATCCGCTTGCGCAGAATGTTCATGAACGTTGCCCCCTTCAGCTGCTTTGTCACTTTCTTCTTGGCCTTCATCCACTTGTAGAGCTTTCCGCCCGGCTGGTGGTTCTTCGTCGTATGACAATTCGTGCAAAGCGTTATCAGATTGTCCACCCGGTCTGTCCCGCCCTGTGAGCGGTAGACGATATGGTGGACGACAAGCTTTACGCCTTCGCCATGCTTATGGCAGAGCTGACAGGTATATTCGTCACGTGCCAGCACGTAGTACTCATAGTTCTTCCAGCCATGCAGACTTCCTTCTTGATACTGCTTGCCCGAAATATCTGGGTTGACCATCTTGGCCATGTCAAACTTGCCCACCTCAATATGCAGATCTGGGTTCGGCAATACAGCCAAATAGCGCTTGATCCAAGCAATGTTGTGGCTTGCCTTGCCTTTTAC
>NZ_JAOQBX010000076.1:0-462 GCF_044902225.1 Lactobacillus sp. 23-2
ACTCCATATTCCGGCAGATCTGACTTGCGCTTGCGTATTGCCATGTCGCTTCCTCCTTTCTAGCGTTTAGTGAAACGGTCTATTCCATTGCGTCTCAATGTATTTCTTGACGACAGCTTCGGTTGTCACTCCAATGCTTCCTGCGTAATAGCTCGGTGACCACCCCAGAAGTATTCCTTCATCGTTTCCGGATACTTTTCAAAAAGCCACTTGGCCGTAATGCCTTTGAGCTTCTTGACGATATTTGTCACGCTCTTTTTTGGTTTGGCAGACAGCAGAATATGCACGTGAGTTGGCATTATTTCCAGAGCCTTGACCGTATACTCATTCTCACGGCAGATCTGCAGGATCTTGTCCTTGAGTGAATCGACAATAATCGGATTAGCCAATGCTTGGTTGCGATACTTGGTACACCAGACGATGTGGTAATTGAGGTTGTATGCGTAGCCTCGTCCATGGATG
>NZ_JAOQBX010000077.1:0-441 GCF_044902225.1 Lactobacillus sp. 23-2
GGGGCTCATTTTTAGTAAATCAGCCGTAGTTGGGTACTTTCCGGGGGTTATTTTTAGTAAATCAGCCGTAGTTAGGTACTTTCCGGGGCTCATTTTTGTCAAAACCCCAGTAGTTGAGTACTTTCCGGGGCTCATTTTCGTCAAAAGTTCAGTAGTTGGGTACTTTACGGGGATCGATTTTTTGAAAAATGCCGTAGTTGGGTACTTTCCGGGGGTTATTTTTGTCAAAAGTCCAGTAGTTAGGTACTTTACGGGGCTCGTTTTTGTCAAAACCCCAGTAGTTGGGTACTTTACGGGGCTCGTTTTTGTCAAAACCCCAGTAGTTGGGTACTTTATGGGGCAAATTTTTTGCAAATCGGTCGCAGTTGGATGTTTTTTAGGAAAAAATCCCCGCAAAGTCCCTAACTAAAGCTAAAATCACGAAACTCATCCCCGCAAAGT
>NZ_JAOQBX010000078.1:0-422 GCF_044902225.1 Lactobacillus sp. 23-2
CTCACTGCCAAGTACGTCATGTTCGATACTTGGTTCTCCAATCCTCATCAGATTGTCCAGATCAAGCAACGTGACCTAAACGTTATCGCCATGGTGAAGAAGAGTTCCAAGATCACATACGATTTCGAAGGAAAGCGGATGAACGTCAAGCAGATCTTCAGCGCATGTAAGAAACGTCGAGGCCGTTCGAGATATCTCCTGTCCGTCCCTGTAAAGGTTGGAGATCCTACAAAAGATGGTGCCCAGATTGATGCCAGAATAGTCTGCGTAAGAAATCGCTCCAACCGCAAAGACTGGATCGCTCTTATTTGCACGGACATGACGATCGATGAAAATGAGATCATCAGAATTTACGGCAAAAGATGGGACATCGAGGTCTTCTTCAAGACCTGCAAGAGTTTCTTGAAGCTTGGCACTGAATA
>NZ_JAOQBX010000079.1:0-417 GCF_044902225.1 Lactobacillus sp. 23-2
GTAAACTTCTGGATCAGGTCGTTTTGGATATTGCCAGCCTTCCGATAGCATGCTTGAAGCTTGGCTCTCGTCTTCAAGTAGTTCTTGCTGTTGTAGGCCGCTTTTCCATTTTGGATTCGTTTTCTGGCAAGTTGTCTTTGATAGTGCTTGATCTTCTTGTAAATCTTGTCAAGACGCTTAGGCAGGACGTTTACCCGACCTTCCGTGTAATCGAAGTGGCCAACGTTCACGTCAACGGCTGTTGCCTTGCCTGTCTTAGCTGGCTGCTTAATGTCTTCAACCTGGAAAGGAATGGATGCGTAATAATTGCCCGCTTCTGTGAAATAGCTGATTACGCCGAAGTCATCAGAAAGCACAGGCTCATTTAAGCGAATCCGGCCAAGTGGCCAATCCTTGCGCCCCTGCGGGCATTCCAGC
>NZ_JAOQBX010000007.1:0-100164 GCF_044902225.1 Lactobacillus sp. 23-2
TATATGAGTTGCACCTTCTTCCAGCGATTTCAGTTCTTTAGCTATTTATATTATAGCGCATACCGAACTAATGTTCACATGTTAAAGCAAAAAAAGAGGGCGATTCAACTCGGCATTGAAATGCCAAGTTGAATCGCCCTCAACGTAATAAAAAGACTTCCAGAAGTTTTTTCACTTCTAGAAGCCTTTTTATTCGTTAGATTTTTTCCAGACTCTTGTTTGCTTTAGTTGATCCGCCGCTTAAGCACGCCCTTGTCGGCAAAGACCTGGCGCAGGTGCAGCATGGCGGTGTAGGTCGACAGGATGTAGATCTTGTCGTTTGGTGCCTGCTTGAAGGCAGTGAGGAGCTGGTCAAAGTCCGGCTCCGTGATCATCTTGTCCGGGTCAAGCCCGGCAACTTCCAGACGCAAGTGCATGTCCTTATAGCGCTCGCCACCGACGATGATCTGGTCGATCTGCTCCTTGTTCAGGCTTTCGAAGTTTCCGTCCCAGATCCAGCTGGTGTCGATCCCGTCAGCGTGGTGGGCGTTGAGGAGGGCGGCTAGGGTGTAGTGGTCCTGCTCCGTGTTCAGGAGGCTCAAAACCTCGTTTAAGCCGACTGGGTTCTTGACCAGGATGATCTCAATCTGTTTGCCCGCGTAATTGATCAGTTCCTGACGGCCGAAAATCCGCTTGTTCTTGGCAAAAGCATCCGCGATCTCGCTCGCGGAAACGCCAAATTCGCTGGCCGTCGCGAAAGCGGCCAAAGCATTGTAGATATTGTAGGTCCCGCCGATATTGACGGAAAATTCCTGCCCTTCGATGGTGAAGCGGATCCGGCTGGGGGTCTGCTCGCTGATCTTTTCCAGCTTGTAGGCCAGCTTTGGCCGCTCGTAGCCGCAGCTTGGGCAGAAGAAGTCGCCCAGGTTGGCGTAGGAGATGCAGTGGTAGTGCAGGATGTGGTTGCACTTGGGGCACAGGACGCCGTCGGTGTTGACCGCGGCCTTCAGGTCGTTTTGCGGCTTGTCCTGGCTGGTCTCAAAGCCAAAGAAGACTTTGGGATTTGGCAGGTCAACGGAAGAGAAGATGCTGGCATCCCCGTTGGCGATAATCTTGGCGTCAGGGGCCAGCTTGATCCCGTCGACGATCTTTTCATAGGTCGTGTAGATTTCGCCGTAGCGGTCCATCTGGTCGCGGAAAATGTTGGTCAAGACGAAAGCAGCTGGGTGGACCAGCTGGGTAACGCGCTTGACGTTGGCTTCATCGACTTCCAGAACGGCCAGCTTGCGGCTGCCTTTCTTGCTCTTGTGGGCCAAAAAGGCGGTCACGATCCCCTGGGCCATGTTGGAGCCGGAAGGGTTGGTCAGGATGTCGCCGTACTTTTCCCGCAAAGTCTGGGTAATCAAAGCCGTGGTCATGGTCTTGCCGTTGGTCCCGGTGACGATGATCGTTTCATAGTCCCGGCCAAGCTGCTGCAGGACATCGGGGTCGATCTGCATGGCAAGCTTGCCTGGGAAGCTGGTCCCGCCCTTTAAAACATTGTGAAGGAACCAGTATGAGGAGCGGCCGGCCAAGGTCGCGATATTGGATTTAATAGTCATTATTAATCTTCCTTGTTCTTGTTTTTCTTCAAACTTATCAACAATCTTACCATAATAACCGAAATTAGTTAGCGGAATGCCTGCAATCTTAAGAAAAATACTCTATACTTATTTGAGTGAAAAAATTTTAAGGTGGAGATTATGGCACAGTTCTTTTTCGAATACGGCGCGATGGGCAGCGGCAAAACGATTGAAATTTTGAAAGTCGCCCACAACTATGAAATCCAAGGCCGGAAGGTCATGCTGATGACTTCGGCCGTGGACACCCGCTCAGGCCAGGGGGTCGTTGCCTCCCGGATCGGGCTCAGCCGCGAGGCGAGAGTCATTGAAGACGACATGAACCTGTTTGACTATATCAAGCGGCTTAACCAAGAGGACATGGACAAAGACGGGCAGCCTTTGGCCGCCGTCCTGATCGATGAGGCCCAGTTCTTGAAGAAGCATCAGGTCATTGAATGCGCGCGGATCGTCGACGAGCTCCATATCCCGGTCATGGCCTTTGGGCTCAAGAATGACTTTCAGAATCATCTTTTTGAAGGCAGCGAGTATCTTTTGCTCTATGCTGATAAAATAGAAGAGATGAAGACGATCTGCCATTTTTGCGGGCACAAGGCGATCATGGCCTTGCGCTACAAGGATGGCCAGCCTGTCTATGAGGGCGAGCAGGTGCAAATAGGGGGCGACGAGGCATACTACCCGGTCTGCCGCTTCCACTATTTCCACCCGGATCAAAAGCGCGATTAGTTTTTTGATTTAGCAGAAGTTAGTTAACGATTTGGAAAGAAGGACAAAATGGACAAAGTAATGGACCAATTGGAGAGCTTGGAAGCCCGCTACGAAGAAGTGCAGGAAATGATGGCGGACCCTGAGGTCATCAGCGACACCAAGCGCTACATGGAAATTACCAAGGAAGAAGCCGACATGCGGGAAGTCATCCAAAAGTACCGCAAGTACAAGGCTGACCAAGAAGAAATTGCCGGCAACAAGGAAATCATTGCTGACGGCTCAGACGCTGAGCTGGTGGAAATGGCCAAGATGGAAAACGCTGAGCTGGAAGCTGAAGTGGTCAAGCTGGAAGATGAAATCAAGATCTTGATGCTGCCAAAGGATCCCAACGACGACAAGGACATCATCATGGAAATCCGCGGGGCCGCTGGGGGCGATGAAGCCTCACTGTTTGCCGGCGATCTTTTGCGCATGTATGAAAAGTATGCCGAAAAGCAAGGCTGGAACGTTTCCGTGGTCGACTCGGAACAGACTGAAGTCGGCGGCTACAAGCGCGTCGCCATCATGATCACGGGCGACAAGGTCTACTCCAAGCTGAAGTATGAAAACGGGGCCCACCGGGTGCAGCGGATTCCAGTAACCGAATCAGCTGGCCGGGTGCACACCTCAACGGCGACGGTAGCCGTCATGCCTGAATACGAGCAGGTTGACCTGGAGCTGGATCCAAAGGACATCAGAGTCGACGTCTACCGTTCATCCGGTGCCGGTGGCCAGCACATCAACAAGACTTCCAGCGCGGTCCGGATGACCCACTTGCCAACCGGGATCGTAGTTGCCATGCAGGACCAGCGGTCCCAGCAGCAGAACCGGGCCAAGGCCATGGAAATCCTGAAGTCCCGCGTCTACGACTTCTATGAAAGCCAGAACCGGGACAAGTATGACGAAAAGCGCAAGAGCGCCGTGGGGACGGGTGACCGGTCTGAAAGAATCAGAACCTACAACTACCCACAGAATCGGGTAACCGACCACCGGATCGGCTTGACCATCAACAAGCTGGACCGGGTCATGGACGGGGACTTGGACGAAATTATCGACGCTTTGACGGTTTACTACCAAACCAAGCAATTAGAGGAGTTGGCTGACAATGCCTAAGACTTTGAAGGACATGCGGATCAAGGCCAGCGAAATGGCTGAGAACGCGCGTCAAGACGATATCGACTACGTACTGGCCGAAAGACTGGGCCTGACCCCAAGCCAGTATGAGCTCAAGCAGGATCTGGAATTGACCGATGACCAGGTCAAGCAGGTCAACAAGGACGTCAAGAAGCTGGCCAAGGGGATTTCACCCCAGTATATTCTGGGCTATGCCTGGTTTTTGGGCTACAAGCTGAAGGTGGCCCGCGGGGTCTTGATTCCCCGCTTTGAGACCGAGGAACTGGTTGAATGGGCCTTGGAGCACCTGCAAGCCAATGACGTGGTCTTGGACCTGGGAACGGGTTCAGGCAATATTACCGTTGCCTTGGCCAAGGAAGCTGAGAAAAAGGGTCTGACCGGCCTGAAGTACTATGCCAGCGACATTGCTGACGCGCCTTTGCTGATTAGCGAGGAAAATTTCCTGACTTACGGCGTCGATGTGACGACCCGCAAGGCCAACGTCCTGCTTGGCTTAGGGAAGTTTGACCTGATCATTTCCAACCCGCCGTACATCAAGCCAAGCGAAAAAAACGTGATGGACCAAAGCGTTCTGGACAATGAGCCTAAAGAAGCCCTCTTTGGCGGGAAAGACGGCTTGGAATTCTACCGGAAGTTCGCCAAGCAGGTGCGCGATCACCTGAATTCAGGCGGCCGCTTCTTTCTGGAATTCGGCTTCAGCGAGGAAGATGAATTAAAGGCCTTGTTTGCCAAAGAATTGCCTGATTTCAAGATTGAGTTCCGCAAGGATATGGCGGGCAAGCCCCGGATGGTTTATGGAGAATGGCAGAAGTAATGGAAACGAAGATTTTTAACAAGGATCAGCTGGATGAGGCGGCCAAGCTCTTGAGTCAAGGGCAGCTGGTGGCTTTCCCAACTGAAACCGTCTATGGCCTGGGAGCCTTGGCCACAAGAGAAGACTCCGTCAAGAAGGTTTACGCGGCCAAGGGACGCCCAAGCGACAATCCTTTGATCGTGACCGTGGCTGATGAAGAAATGATGCGGCCATACGCCAAGGAAGTCCCGGAGCGGGCGGAAAAGCTGATCAAGCGCTTTTGGCCGGGCCCGTTGACGATCCTGCTCTTTGTCAAGGAGGGGGCTCTGCCTGAAGCCGTGACTGGCGGCTTGAAGACGGTGGCCTTCCGCTGCCCGGACGATCAATTGACCCATGACCTGATTGCCAAGCTGGGCAAGCCGATCGTGGGCCCGTCAGCCAATACTTCCACCAAGCCAAGTCCAACCACCGCCCAGCACGTCTACCACGACCTGAAGGGCAAGATTGCCGGGATCGTTGACGGCGGGGAGACTGAGGTTGGCCTTGAATCCACGATCGTTGACCTGTCCGTTGAGCCGGCCGTCGTCTTGCGGCCAGGCAAGATCACGCCGGAAGAAATCAGCGAGGTCTTGGGCGAAGACGTCCGCGTCAACACCGGCAAGGTGGGCGACAAGGACGTGCCAAAAGCCCCGGGAATGAAGTACCGCCACTACGCGCCGGCCGCCCAGGTCTACGTGGTTGATGATCCAGCCAGCTTCAAGGAGCTGCCGCTTGACGCTTCATGCGGGGTCATGGCACTGGGCAGCCTGCTGGCGGGCTTGGAATTGCCGCAAGGGAACAAGTTTGACTTAGGCCGTGACCTGGCTGATGCTGACCACAATTTGTTTGGGGGCCTGCGCTATTTTGACGACATGGACCAGATCAAGACGATCTACGTGCAGGGCTTTTCAGAAGGCGAAGCAAGCCTGGCCTACATGAACCGCCTGAACAAGGCAGCCGGCGGCCACCATGTTTAATATTTAATTTTAAAAACGCTGCGACATTTTATTAAAAATGTCGCAGAAGACCCGCCAGCAGGCAGAATTGGCTGAAAGCGGGAACGGAAAGGGTTTGAACTCTTTCCGTTTTTTTTTATAATATTGATGACATGGTATTTTTTGAATGGAGGAAATTTATGGGAAAGCTTACTGTGTTAAACCATCCATTGATCCAGCACAAGCTGACGATTATTCGCCGCAAGGATACTGGCTCAAATGAATTCCGCCGGATCGTTGGGGAAATCGCGGGCCTGATGACCTACGAAATGACCCGCGACTTGCCGCTGCAAGACGTGGAGATCGAAACCCCAATGGGCAAGACGGTGCAAAAGGAATTAGCCGGCAAGAAGCTGACCATCGTCCCAATCCTGCGCGCGGGCATGGGCATGGTGAACGGCGTCTTGGAAATGATTCCGTCCGCTAAGGTCGGCGTCATCGGGATGTACCGCGATGAAGAGACCTTGAAGCCAGTGGAATACTTCTTCAAGATGCCAAAGGACGTGACTGAGCGCGAATGCATCGTCGTTGACCCAATGCTGGCCACTGGCGGCTCCGCCAACCTGGCGATCAACGCCCTCAAGAAGCGCGGCGTGAGCGACATCAAGCTCGCGGTTTTGGTAGCTGCTCCAGAAGGCGTCAAGGCCATCCAAGAAGAAAACCCAGACGTTGACATCTACTGCGCCGCCTTGGACGAAAAGCTGATGCCAAACGGCTACATCTTCCCAGGACTGGGGGATGCCGGCGACCGGATCTTCGGCACCAAGTAAATTTATTTTCGCAATTATAGCGTTTACAAGAGTTCCCAAAACTTTTAATTGGTGTAAAATATATGACGTGTTTGAAGATTTCAGCACAAGAAGGGAGGTCACGAAGAATTGGAGAAATCACTTGTCTTCAATATATTTGGTTGGAACGTCGACATGGTCGGCGTCATCGGTTCAACCTTGATGGCAATTGTGGTTTTTGCCATTTGTTACGCTCTTTCACGTAAGATTGAAATGAAACCGAACAATAAGCAGAACGCCCTGGAAATGATGATCGACTTCACTGACGGCATCGTTCGGGACAACGTCAGCGATGAGGCAGCCAGAAAGCACCTGTCGCTGTACGCCTTTGTTCTCTTCCTTTTCATCTTCTGCATGAACCAACTTGGGTTGTTCTTGGAAGTGAAAGTCGGTGACTACATGGTCATCAAATCACCAACTGCTGATCCAGTGACGACAATGTCGTTCGCGATGATGACCTTGCTTCTGTCGTTTACCTTTGGGATCCAGAAATTTGGCACGAAGGGCTACCTGAAGAATTATGCAAATCCGGTAGGCTTCCTTCTGCCAATCAACGTCATTGAAGAATTCACCAACTTCTTGACGTTGTCACTGCGTCTTTACGGTAACATTTTTGCCGGTGAAGTCCTGCTGACGCTGATCGGCGGACAGCTCGGCCCAAGCTACGGGATTATTACCCGGATCCTGGCCGCCCCACTGGCAATGATCTGGCAAGGTTTCTCTGTCTTCATTGGCTCTATCCAGGCGTATGTTTTTGTAACTCTGTCAATGGTTTATATTGGCAAGAAGGTTACGCAAGAATAATTTTTTCGGAGGTTTTATTATGACTCAAGGTTTAAAGTATTTAGCAGCGGCTTTGGTCGCTGGTATCGCCGCTTTAGCTGCTTCATGGGGTAACGGTAAGGTTATTTCCAAGACTATCGAAGGTATCGCTCGCCAACCAGAAAGCGCCGGCAACTTAAGATCAACTATGTTCATCGGCGTTGGTTTGATCGAAGCCGTTCCTATCTTGGCGATCGTTATCGCTTTCTTGATTTTGTTCCTGTAATTAAAAGAACTTATCTGTTTAATTACCACAAGTTACTAAATTGAGAGAGAAGGATTGTCGATGATATTTCAACCAGTATTAGCCGGCGCTGAGATCTACATTGCCAACATGCTGTGGTACCTGATCGTTTTCGCCATCCTTCTGCTGGCCGTTGAGCACTATGCTTGGGGTCCAGTCAAGAACATGATGGAGAAGCGCCGTCAAAAAGTCATTGATGACTTGGATCAAGCTGCCAGCAACCGCAAGAAGGCTGAAACTTTAGCCAATGAACGGGAAGCTGCTTTGCAGAATTCAAGACAAGAAGCAACGCAAATTCTCTCCGATGCAAAGAGCAATGCACAAAAGACCGGCAAGGAAATGGTTGCCCAAGCAACTGCCGATGCCGCTGGCATCCGGGAAAAGGCCAAAGCCGAAGCTGCCCAAGCCAAGGCTGACGCCTTAAACGAAGCCAGAGACGAAGTGGCTGATCTTTCCGTGACGATTGCTGAAAAGGTAATTGCTAAGAACTTATCTGCTGCTGATCAAAAGGATTTAGTTGATCAGTTCATTAAGGGGTTGAATGACTAATGGCCTTAAGTAGAGAAGAGACAGCAAGACGCTACGGAACTGCGATTTTCGACTTTGCCCAAGACACGAATAAGGTAGCCGACTTCTACGAGGAATTGACTGCCTTGAAGCAGGCCGCTGAAGCTGAGCCACGCTTTGTGGCCGTTTTGAGCGATCCTGTCTTGGACAGCGGTGAAAAGCGCAAGCTGTTGTCCGCGGTTGAGCAAGGCTTTTCTGCAGAGGTTCAGGAAGTGTTAGACTTCTTGCTTAGCTACGACCGCTTTGCCTATCTCGTCAACATTATTGACTACTTTGTGCTTTTGTACAACAAGGCCAACGGGATTGACACGGGCGTTGCTAAGACTGCAGTTAAGCTGGATAAAGATCAACTGCGGCGTCTTGCTGACAGCTATGCTAAGAAGTATGGCTTGAAAGAACTTCATCTTGTAAATGAAGTTGATCCAGAAATTATAGGCGGCGTGGTTCTGAAGACTCAGGGCCGCGTAATCGATGGCTCAGTCAAGCATCGGTTGGAGAAAATTCGCGCCCATTTAACTAAATAAAAGATTATAAAGAGGTGAAACCATTGAGCATTAAAGCGGAAGAAATCAGCTCTTTGATCAAGCAACAACTTGAACACTACGATGATAAGCTGGACATCGACGAAGTTGGTGTCGTAACTTACGTCGGCGATGGTATCGCCCGCGCTCACGGCTTGAACAACGTCTTGTCCGGTGAGCTCCTGCAGTTTGACAATGGTTCCTATGGTATCGCGCAGAACTTGGAAGCCAATGACGTTGGTATCGTTATTTTGGGCAAGTTCGACGACATCAGAGAAGGGGACCAGGTTAAGAGAACTGGCCGTATCATGCAAGTTCCAGTTGGTGACGCTTTAATTGGTAGAGTTGTCAACCCTCTGGGCCAACCAGTCGATGGCTTGGGTGAAATCAAGACTGACAAGACTCGTCCAATCGAGTCAAAGGCGCCAGGCGTTATGGACCGTCAGTCCGTTAAGCAGCCACTGCAAACTGGTATCAAGGCTATCGACGCGCTGGTGCCAATTGGCCGTGGCCAGCGTGAATTGATCATTGGTGACCGTAAGACTGGCAAGACCAGTTTGGCGATTGACACCATTTTGAATCAAAAGGGTCAAGACGTAATTTGTATCTACGTCTCAATCGGTCAAAAGGAATCAACTGTCAGAGCACAAGTTGAAACCTTGAAGAAATTTGGGGCAATGGATTACACCATTGTCGTGGAAGCCGGTCCATCAGAACCAGCTCCAATGCTTTACATCGCTCCTTACTCAGGCACGGCGATGGGTGAAGAGTTCATGTACAATGGCAAGGACGTCCTGATCGTCTTCGACGACTTGTCAAAGCAGGCCGTGGCCTACCGTGAGCTTTCACTGCTGCTGCGGCGGCCGCCAGGCCGTGAAGCCTACCCAGGTGACGTCTTCTACTTGCACTCACGTTTGCTTGAACGCAGTGCCAAGCTGAGCGACAAGCTGGGCGGCGGCTCCTTGACCGCATTGCCATTTATTCAAACTGAAGCCGGGGACATTTCTGCCTACATTCCAACCAACGTGATTTCCATCACTGACGGGCAGATCTTCCTGCAAAGCGACCTGTTCTTCTCAGGCACGCGGCCAGCCATTGACGCTGGTGCCTCAGTTTCCCGTGTTGGTGGGTCAGCCCAGATTCCGGCCATGAAGAAGGTTGCCGGTACCTTGCGGACCGACCTGGCTTCATACCGCGAACTGGAAAGCTTCGCCCAATTCGGTTCCGACTTGGACCAAGCTACCCAAAAGCGTTTGGCGCGTGGGCGGCGGACTGTTGAAGTCTTGAAGCAGCCACTGCACAAGCCAGTTCCTGTTGAAAAGCAAGTCGTACTTCTGTACGGTCTGACCCATGGCTTCCTGGACGCTGTTCCAGTTGACGACATCGGCCGCTTTGAACAAGAACTTTACACCGACTTTGACGCAAACCATGCGGATCTGTTGGATGAAATCAAGTCAACTGGCAAGCTGCCAGATGAAAAGAAGCTTCAAGACGCTCTTCAACAGTTTGCGGACAGTTTCTCACCATCAAGTAAGAATTAGGAGGTAGACTATGCCTGCATCTTTACTTGAATTGAAGAAGAGAATCGCTTCAGTTAAGCAAACGAGTAAGATCACTGAAGCCATGCACATGGTTTCAGCCGCCAAACTGAACCAAACTGAAAAGAAGGACAAGGGCTACCAAATGTACAATGAGCTGCTTCACCAAACGGTTTCCCGTTTGATGAGCGCCAGCGTCATTGACCACTTGAAGAAGAGCAACTACAAGATCAACCAGGACAACATTGACCGGATTGATTATAGTGACGTCTTCGGGATGGGGATCATCTCCGACATGGTCAAAGAGCGCGACGAAGTTCATTCCGTAGGCTATTTGGTAGTTACCGGGGACCGTGGCTTGGTTGGCTCATACAACTCCAACATCCTCAAGCACATGATGAGCATGATCGAAGATGACAAGGCCCAGGGCCTGGAATCCAAGATCCTGTCCGTTGGGAGCGTTGGCTCACAGTTCTTCAAGAAAAACAACCTGAACGTCGTCTACGAAAAGAACGGCGTATCCGACGTTCCAGGCTTCAAGGAAGTTCTGCCAGTCGTTTCCACGGCGATCAAAATGTACTTGAATGGCGTGTATGACGTGCTGTACGTCTGCTACACCCACCACGTCAACTCCCTGTCATCAGTCTTCCGGGCTGAAAAGATGCTGCCGATCCAAGACTTGGATATCGGCACTGAAGCCGCGGAAGAAAGCAAAGAAACTGAGTATGAGATCGCTCCAGACGTTGACAGCGTTTTGGCAACTCTGCTGCCGCAATTCGCGCGGGCTGAGATCTACGGCGCCATTTTGGACGCTAAGACCGCGGAGCACGCAAGTTCCATGACGGCTATGAAGAGCGCCACGGACAACGCCCAGGACCTCGTATCCAGCTTAAGTTTGCAATTAAACCGTGCAAGACAGGCACAGATCACCACTGAAATCACTGAAATCGTCAGTGGTGCGAATGCCCTTGAATAATAGAAAAGAAGGAGGTAGAAGTTTGAGTCAAGGTGAAATCGTTCAAGTTATTGGACCAGTTGTCGACGTCAAGTTTCCAATTGACAAAGACTTGCCAGATATCAACAACGCGTTGAGAGTCATCAAGTCAGACACTGAATCCATTACGCTTGAAGTTACTCTTGAACAAGGCGACGGCGTCTTGCGCTGCATCGCCATGGAATCTACCGATGGCCTTCGGCGTGGCATGAAGGTTGAAGATACTGGTGCCCCAATTTCTGTCCCAGTTGGGAAAGATACTTTGGGCCGCGTCTTCAACGTTTTAGGCAACCCAATCGATGGCGGTCCAGAATTTCCTGCTGACCACCCACGTTCCGGGATCCACAAAGAAGCACCTAAGTACGATGAATTAACTACCAGCCGTGAAATTTTGGAAACTGGGATTAAAGTTATTGACCTGCTTGAACCATATTTGCGTGGTGGTAAGGTTGGTCTGTTCGGGGGTGCCGGTGTTGGCAAGACGACCATCATCCAGGAATTGATCCACAACATCGCCCAAGAACACAACGGTATCTCAGTCTTTACCGGGGTTGGTGAAAGAACTCGTGAAGGTAACGACCTTTACTTTGAAATGAAGGCATCTGGGGTTCTGAACAAGACCGCCATGGTCTTTGGTCAGATGAACGAGCCGCCTGGTGCCAGAATGCGGGTTGCCTTGACTGGCTTGACGATCGCTGAATACTTCAGAGACGTTGAAGGTCAAGACGTCCTGCTCTTCATCGACAACATCTTCCGGTTTACTCAGGCCGGTTCTGAAGTTTCCGCCCTGTTGGGCCGGATGCCAAGTGCCGTTGGCTACCAGCCAACTTTGGCAACTGAAATGGGGCAATTGCAAGAAAGAATCACTTCAACCAAGAAGGGTTCCATCACTTCTATCCAAGCCGTTTACGTTCCTGCCGACGACTACACTGACCCAGCGCCAGCGACTACTTTCGCCCACTTGGACGCGACGACCAACTTGGAGCGTAGCTTGGTAGAACAAGGTATCTACCCAGCCGTTGACCCATTGGAATCAACTTCAAGCGCCTTGGACCCAGAAATTGTCGGTCAAGAACACTACGAAGTCGCAACTCGCGTACAGCACATTTTGCAACGCTACCACGAACTGCAAGACATCATTTCCGTTTTGGGGATGGATGAATTGTCAGACGAGGAAAAGATGATTGTTGCCCGTGCCCGGAAGATTCAATTCTTCCTGTCACAAAACTTCTTCGTTGCTGAAGTCTTCACTGGACGTCCTGGTTCATACGTTCCAATCAAGGAAACGGTTAAGGGCTTTAAGATGATCCTCGATGGCCATCTTGACGACCTGCCAGAAGACGCCTTCAGAAACGTTGGCCCAATCGAAGACGTTGTGAAGAAGGCACAAGAAATGGGCGTTACCCCAAGTGATCCAGAAGCTAAAGCATTGTTAGAAAAGTAGGGTGATGCACCATGGCAGAACCAGAGAAACTTTTTCAGATCAAGATCGTGACGCCGAATGGCCTGATCTACTCTCACCGTGGCAGCTCCGTCTCAATGCGGGCTGTTGATGGTGACCGGCAAATCCTGTACAATCACATGCCGATTCTTACGCCGCTTGCGATTGGGGAAGTCCGGGTCCAAAGAGGAGCAGAAATGGACCACAAGGTTGACCACATTGCCGTCAGCGGCGGAATCATCGCCTTTGCCGACAACGTGGCCACGATTATTGCCGATAATGCCGAACGCGCCCGGAACATTGACCTTACGCGTGCCGAGGCTGCCAAGCAGCGGGCAGAAGCCCACATCAAGGAAGCCAAGGAAAAGCACGACCAACAGTCATTGCAGCGTGCAGAACTTGCATTGCAGCGTGCGGTTACCCGTATTCGTGTTTACGATGCGCTTCACCACAAATAAAAGGGAAAGAGCGGAGTCAATCCGCTCTTTTTTGATGGAGATTTTACTATGAGACAACTCGGAATTCGTGCGATGCTCAGCATCGTCATTTACCTGGTGGCCATCGCCCTGGCCTTCCAGGCCGTCAAAGCAGTCAAGATCGAAAACCTGATCCGGTCAGACAAGCCATTTGAAGCCCAGACCTTTTTGATCTTCACGGCCATTGCCTTGGGCTATCTGGTGGCCCAATTCGTGATTTCCTTTATTGATAGCTCCCTGCAGCTGTCCAACCTTTTTTAAAATTGCTAAAAGGGTTAGGCGAATCAGGTAACCCGTACACCTTTTATGGTACAATTAACATTAATATGTTATGGAGGAAATATACGTGTCAAAAGATATTGGTATTGATTTAGGTACCGCGAACGTTTTGATCAACGTTTCCGGTAAAGGCATCGTGATTGATGAGCCTTCTGTCGTTGCTGTTGATACAAACACCAACAAGGTAGTCGCGGTGGGGACGGAAGCTTATGAAATGGTAGGGCGTACTCCTGGCAACATTCGCGTGATCCGGCCACTTAAGGATGGCGTGATTGCTGACTTTGACATCACTGAAGCCATGCTGTCTTACTTTATTGAGAAGCTGAACGTGAAGGGCTTCATGTCCAAGCCGAACATTTTGGTCTGCACCCCAACTGGCGTGACCTCGATTGAGCAAAAGGCGATCATTCAAGCCGCGGAAAAGTCTGGCGGCGGCAAGGTCTACCTGGACTTTGAGCCCAAGGTGGCAGCCGTCGGGGCTGGCCTGGACATCTTCAAGCCGCAAGGCAACATGGTCATCGACATCGGTGGCGGGACCACGGACATCGCGATCCTGTCAATGGGAGAAATCGTTACTTCCAAGTCTTTGCGCTATGCCGGCGACAAGATGAACCAAGCGATCGTCAACTACATTAAGGCCAACCATCAACTCTTGATCGGGACCAGAACCGCGGAAACGATCAAGATTGAGATTGGCGCGGCAACCGATCCGGATAAGGATGAAACCATGACGGTCCGGGGCCGGGATACGATTGACGGTCTGCCAAAGCAGATCACGGTGTCTGCAGAAGAAATCTGCGAAGCCCTGACTCCAGGCCTGTTGTCCATTATTGCCGCGACTAAGCAGGTCTTGCAGGAGACGCCGCCAGAATTGTCAGCCGACATTATCGACCGGGGCATCATGATCACCGGTGGTGGGGCGTTGCTTAAGAATATCGACAAGCTGATTGCTGATCACCTGTCAGTTCCAGTCTTGATCGCTGAGTCACCACTGGAATCAGTGGCCCTGGGGACCGGGATCCTGCTGCAAAATATTGAAAAGCACGAGCGTCACTAAGCATGATCCGAAATTTGTTGATCTTTTTGGTCAAGGGCTATCAGAAGCTCTTGTCGCCAATTTTGCCGGACAGCTGCCGCTTCTACCCGACTTGTTCCAGCTACATGATTGATGCCCTGCAGAAGCATGGATTGATCTTGGGACTGGTCATGGGCTGCGCCCGCATTCTGCGCTGCAATCCTTTTAACCGGGGTGGGGTGGATCCAGTGCCGGATAATTTCACCTTGTTCAGGAACCCGCACCCTGAGCGCTATGAGGATGAGATTATCGTCAAGAAATTTCACAGTGACGCCAACTAGGAGGAAACATGTCAAGAAGTCAAGAAAACATTGGGATTGAAGTCAACGAACTCAAGGGACGCTCACTTCCGACTTGGGAAGTTGTCATTCCGAAGAAGAAGACAATTGGCTTGATTGAAAAGGTTGAAGGCAAGTACCGGGTTACTACCAACAAGACAAACAGCGTGATGTTCGCTAAAACCCTTGATGCTGGTATTAATGACCTTCTTGCATACTTCACCTTGCATGAAAAGTAAGATTGATAAGTAGTGATTATTCATGGCAAAAGTTCAAGAAGAGAACAATTGGTATGATCGAATAGCCTGGGGAGTCATCATTCCCGTCGTTTTGCTGTCGTTTGTCAGCTTCTACTCGATCTACAACGCGTCATCAAACGACTCGACCTACGGGACGCCAGTCAAGACAGTGGTCATGCAGATCATCTGGTACGTGATCTGCTGGACGATGGTGGCCTTTATCATGCACTTTGATGCTGAACAGATCTTCAAGCTGGCTCCATACTTGTATGGCGTCGGCCTGGTCCTCTTGGTCCTGGTTTTGTTCCTTTATGACCGCTCGACGGCGGCTTCCAGTGGGGCCAAATCCTGGTTCGTCGTTGGACCAATCAGTTTCCAGCCCTCGGAAGTCATGAAGCCGGCCTATATCCTGCAGCTGGCCCGGGTCGTGCGTGAGCACAACCAGCGCTATGCCCACAACTTGAAGAATGACTGGCTTTTGATCGGGAAGGTTATTGCCTGGTTCCTGCCAGTCGGTATTTTGCTGATGCTGCAGCCAGACTTTGGGACCTGCTTGGTCTTCGTCGCCATTACGGCCGGCATTCTGTTGGTTTCCGGGATTTCCTGGGCTATTATCGTGCCCGTCTTCGTCTTGATGGCGGTTGTGGGGATTACTGCCATTCTCCTGGTCTTTACCAAGGAAGGGCAGACGATCCTGAGCCACTATTTCAAGACTTACCAGCTGGAAAGAATTAAGTCCTGGTCAGACCCTTCAGGAGCGACGAGTGATTCAGCTTACCAGCTTTGGCAGTCAATGAAGGCGATCGGTTCTGGCCAGGTCTTCGGCAATGGCTGGAACAACATCAAGGTCTACGTGCCGGTTAGAAACTCCGACATGATCTTCTCCGTTATCGGTGAAACCTTTGGTTTTGTCGGCGGGGTGAGCTTGATCGGGATTTACCTGGTCTTGATCATCCAAATGGTCAAGATTACCTTCGACACTAAGAACGCTTTTTACTCATACGTGTCCACAGGGATTATCATGATGATTTTGTTCCACGTCTTTGAAAACATCGGCATGAGCATTGATTTGTTGCCCCTTACCGGGGTTCCTCTGCCATTTGTTTCACAGGGTGGGTCGGCCCTCTTGGGGAATATGATTGGGGTGGGCTTGATCCTCTCCATGAAGTGGCACAATAAGGACTACATGTTCAGTACTGCTGGCGACTTTTAAGCAAACCGCCAGAAAAAGCCAAAAGAAAAACAGGCCGCGAGGCCTGTTTTTCTTTTGCTGATAATCGATTGTTAACGCTAGTCGGCTTCTGGCAGTCTGCTGTGTCTAACCACCAAAACGTCGCAATCGGCAGTTCTGGTGACGTATTCGGTAACGCTGCCGATCAACAGCCGCTCTACGGCATTCAAGCCGGTAGCCCCAACAACGATCAGGTCGATGTCATGCTTCTTAGGGAAGTCACGGCTGATGATGGTCTTTGGTGAGCCGAACTCGATTGAGAAGTGGACTTCCTTGACCCCGGCTTCTTTAGCAGCTTGGGAGTACTTTTCCATCTTCTTCTTGGCATCGTTGGACACTTGTTCAACCATTGCGGAGTCAAAGCTTGATACGTTTTGGAATGAACGGGTGTCGATGACATGCAGGATTTCCAGGTCGGCGTTCATGTGCTTGGCTACGGCAATCGCGCGCTTGAAGGCCAAGTCGGCTTCCTTGGAACCGTCGACAGCAATTTGAATGTGTTTGTATTGATATGTCTTTGTCATTTTAGCCACCTCTTCCTAGTTATATTTTACCAAATCTGCAAACGATTTAGTGCTCGTTTTTGGAAATTATCAGGGCAAAAATCAGGATCGCCCCTGACCCCAAAAAGAGGGTGATCAAGTTCAGGTACTTGTTGCCGGAAAAGAGCAGGAAAATGCCCAGCACGCTGATCGCGACCAAGGCGACCGCAGTCACGGTCAGGATCTGGTGCAGTTTCGGATTCCCGCTGACGTCAAAGACCAGGAAGGCGCCGTTTCGCCGGTGCCACAGGTACCAGGCCGTCAGCATCAGGGCGAGGATAAAGCAGATCATCACGATGCGAATGTAAATCATTATTTTTAAACTCCTGTTATTGAATTTTGCTGCTGTAAGTAATTGTAGCAAAAAAATGCCAATAAAAAAGCGGCCCCTTCGGGCCGCTGCTGGTTATCTAAGAAAATCCGAGTTGACCAAAGCATAAATGGCGCTTGTTGATCCCGTAAAAAATCTACAAAATCCGGTTCGTCGCGCAGTGAATATGGATTCTGCCGAGCAGCATTCCGATTCAGTAGTTACTGACGAACCACCACGTCCTTAAGTTTGATCGGTCAACTAATTTACAAATAGGCTTTTGACGATCAACTCAGATCACTTATTATAGTATATAATCGCTTGCCGCTTGTCAAGCAAAATAAAAGCGCTTACGGCTGATCTGGCTTCCGCTTGGCCAGGCCCGCCTCCTGCATGTGCCGCAGCTTGAGGTACTGCTTTTTAAAGGCTCCTTCAAACTTGGACTCGCCCTTGGGGGCGAAGTACTGGGCGCCTAACAGATTGTTTGGCAGATACTGCTGTGGCACCCAGTCGCCCGGAAAGTCGTGGGGGTAGACATAGCCATTGCCGTGCCCCAGCTTCTTGGCGCCTTGGTAATGGGCATCCTTTAGATCGTCAGGAATCTCGCCAACCCGCTTGGTCCGGACGTCGCTGAGTGCCTTGTCAATGGCTCCGATGGCTGAATTGCTCTTAGGGGACAAGCAGAGCTCGATCACGGCGTTTGCCAGGGGGATGCGGGCTTCTGGCAAGCCCAGCTGTCTGGCGCTCCAAATAGCCGCTGCGGCCCGCTCAGCAGCTGGCGGATTGGCCAGGCCAATGTCTTCATAGGCAATGACCAAGAGCCGCCGGCAGATGGAAATCAGGTCGCCGGATTCAATTAAGCGGGCCAAATAGTGGAGGGCGGCATCGGTGTCAGAGCCGCGGATTGATTTTTGAAAGGCGGAGACCAGGTCATAGTGGCCATCGCCAGACGCGTCAAAAGCTTGGGCTTTCATCTGCAGGGATTCAGCCATGTCTTCTTTCGTGACCGTCACCTGATCCGCGCTTTGGCCTTCATCTTTCAATTCCTGGCGGGTTGACAGGACGGCCAGCTCCAGTCCGTTTAAAGTTGAGCGCAGGTCGCCGTTGCCTTTTTCGACTAGGAGCTCCAGGGCGTCATCGGTCAAAGTCACGTGGTACTTGCCCAGGCCCCGCTCTTCATCCGCGATAGCCCGCTTGATGGCCGTTTTGGCGTCTGCTTCAGTCAGGGGCTTTAATTGAAAGATCTGACAGCGCGACCGGATGGCCGGGGAGATGGCAATATAAGGGTTTTCCGTGGTTGCCCCGATCAGGATGATCTGGCCGGACTCAAGCAAGGGCAGCAAGAAGTCCTGCTTGACCTTGTCTAGGCGGTGAATTTCATCTAGCAAGAGAATGACCGTCCCGCTCATCTTGCCTTCGGCCGCGACCTGAGCCAGCTCTTTTTTGCCGTCGGTCGCGGCGTTGAGCTGGCGGAAGGCATATTTGGTCGAACCGGCAATCGCTGAGGCAATGCTGGTCTTGCCAATGCCAGGGGGACCGTAGAGGATCATGCTGGACAGGCGCTTGGCCTCAACCATCCGGCGGATGATCTTCTTGGGTCCGACCAGGTGCTGCTGGCCCACGACCTCGTCCAAATCACGCGGCCGCATCCGGTAGGCTAAAGGCTTCATTTGGCGTCACCATGAAAGAGGCGGTGGAAAAAGCCCTCTTTCTTCTTAGCCGGCGCGGCCAGCTCCTCCGCCGGCAAGGGCGGGGCATAGACCTGGCCGACCTCGATCCGCATCCGGTTGATGGCTTCCTGGCTGACGACCAGGATAGCTGAATCTTCATCGCCGGTTCTGGCCGTCTCATCATTGATCAGGCAGAACTTGATTCCGCTCTTGGCGGCTGCGGCTTCAATCTGGTTGACAAAGCGCGGATTTGGCGTGTTGCCGTTGATCAAGATAGTGTAGCCTTGATAGTCGCTGAAATGGTCTAAGAAGAGCTTGGTCAGCTGGGGATCCTGGGCCTCTTGCAGATTCATGCGGACGTAGACCCGCTCGCGCAAAGAACCCAGGTAGCGGCGCCGCTCGTCTGGCCGCGTTTGGGGCGTGATGCCCGCGGCGGCATTTTGAACCCGTTTCTCTAATTCGTCATCAGCCATATTAGTCACCTTTTCTATCCTCTCTGTGTTTCCCTTTATGGGTTTATTGTACACAATTTGCCTGAAGAATAACAAAAACAAACTGGAACAAAATTTAAAGCAAAAGCAAAGAAAAGCAAAAAAGACGCATGCGGATGCATGCGTCTTTTGAAGCCTGAAAAATATTACAGCAACTTGTTGTAGTATTCAACAACGAGGGCTTCGTCAATGTCAGGTTCCATTTCGTCGCGTTCTGGCAAACGAACCAATTGACCTTCCATCTTGTCTTCGTCGAATGAAACAAATGAAGGACGAGCGTTAGTAGCTTCCAAAGCGTCCTTAACTTGTTGCAAGTTCTTTGACTTTTCCTTCAAGCTGATTACTTGACCAGGAGCAACTTCGTATGAAGGGATGTCAACGCGCTTGCCATCAACAGTGATGTGGCCGTGGTTTACCAATTGACGGGCTTGTTCACGGGTAGTAGCCAAGCCGAGACGGTAAACGAGGTTGTCCAGACGACGTTCAAGCAAGATCATGAAGTTGGTGCCGTGTTGGCCTTCACGGATCTTGCCGGCGCGTGCGAACAAAGTACGGAATTGACGTTCGTTCAAGCCGAACATCCAACGCAGCTTTTGCTTTTCGTGCAATTGCGTGCCGTATTCTGACAAACGACCGCGTTGGTTAGGACCGTGTTGACCTGGAGCGTATGAACGACGGGCAAGTTCCTTGCCAGTACCTGAAAGGGAAATCCCCAATCTTCTTGAACGCTTCCAACTTGGACCAGTGTATCTTGACATAAAAAATCCTCCAATGATATAAATATAAAATTTCTTGGAGTAAAATATCACAATATAAGCTCAACATTCGTGCATCTCGAGTTTACATTTTCGCCCGTGCAGCGTGGGTTACTCGTTCACTAACAAAATCGTCCCGAGATGTTGACGTTCTTGTCGCTTATGGCTGCAAATATTTTACACGACGACTATTATAAGAGCATCCGGGCCATAAAGCAAGAAAAAAGGCAGAAAATTAAAGCTTTGCTCGTTAAGGCGCCTACATTTGGTATAATATTGGTAATTGCGGAGGAGAAAGATATGTCATCTACACAATCTCTACTAATCATTACGATCATTATCGCGATTATCGTGGCGATCGCCGCGATGCTGCTGGTCAACCGGCGGCACCTGCGCGAAATTGAAGAACTGGACAATGATTTGGGCAATATGGAAGACCTGCACCTGGAACGGGCCATTGGCAAACTGAACCAGATGGAGCTGGCCGGGGAGAGCCTGGCGACCTTGAACACCTGGAAGAAGAGCTACAAGGAGGCCAGTGAGAAGTTTCCAACCATTCAGCGGCTGATCGAGGAAGCGGCTGATGACAATGCCCGCTACCGCCTGCTCAAGAGCCACCAGGCAATCAAGAAGGCCAGCGACTTGGTGGCCTCCATTGAGGAGAACGTCAAGAATTCCGCCGAGGTTTTCACCCAGCTGCTGGAGTCCAACCGGGAAAACAAGGCCCAATACGATGAGCTGATGGGGGCCTACCGGGAAATCCGCAAGACGATTCTGGCGGACTCATACGACTACAGCCTGGCCCTGGATGAGATCGAAAACAAGCTTTCCGCCATGGAGAGCGACTTTGCCGAGGCCAAGAGCCTGACCGCCCAGGGCGACCACGTGGAGGCCAAGCGGATGCTTTCGACGATCCGGAGTGCTTTGACCAGCCTGCAGGAGAAGCTGCCAAAGGTCAAGGAAGACCAGCATGAGCTCCAGAACGTCTTCAGCGACCAGCTGGATGAGATTTCCGCGGCCTACAAGAAGATGCGCGATGACAAGTATGGCTTTGGCAATCTTGACGTCCTGCTGGAAATCAAGCAGTCCAACGAGCAGATCGCCAAGTCCCAGCAGGACTTGGCCAAGCTGAATCTTGAGACCTGTGAAAAGGGGATCAAGAAGGTGCAAAAGGAAATCGACACCCTCTACGCGATCCTGGAAAAGGAATACAAGGCCCGGCCTTTCGTTGAGAAGAACCAGGACAAGCTGCAGCGGATCCTGTCCCACCAGGAGAATATCAGCCAGCAGCTGATCAAGAAGCTGCACCACATTGATGAAAGCTACGAGCTGACCCACGGGGAGTTAGACGAGAGCCGGGCTTTGGAGCGGGAAATCCACAAGATGGACTCCGACTTCATCAGAGCTACCCAGAAGATTGCCGAAGGCCGGGCGGTCTTTTCAGACGTTGAAAGCGACTGGACCCGGATGCTGGGCCGCCTGCAGGAAATCGAGGACCGGGAGAAGGAATTGTCGGAAGCCGTTGACGGCTTGTACGATGCTGAAGAAGTGGCCCACCGGTCCATCAAGGAATTCAAGCAGCAGGTCTCTTTGGTCTACCGGCACCTGACCCGCCAGCACTTGCCTGGCATTCCGGAAAGCTTCCTGCAGATGTATACCCTGGTCATCAACGAAATTGGCAAGACCAGCCGGGAGCTTAACCAAGTCCGGATCAACATGGAGAAGATCTCCAGCGACTTGGTGCAGATTTCTGACGATGTCGCCCGCCTGCAAAAGGAAGCCGATGACATCATCAGCTCCGCCAATCTGTTTGAACTGACCATGCAGTACTCCAACAAGTTCCTGGACAATGAAGGGGTCTTGCGGGCCAGAAGAGAAGCCATGAAGCGCTACGAGCGCGACTACAACTACAAAGACGCTTTGGATACGATTGCCACGGCGGTTGAACGGGTTGAACCAGGCAGCTACCAGCGCATCGAGAGCTCCTACTACCGCGAGCAGGCGGAAACGGCGACCCAGCCTAAGGAAGCTTAAGGCTTAGTCGTTGCAGTTGACCTGATTTTGGACTAAAATTAAACATTATTGTCAAGCGGTCATTTATATGGCCGCTTTTTTAAGGAGAGCAAACGTGATTTATTTCGATAACAGTGCCACGACCAGAATGGCGCCGGAAGCACTTGAAACATATGATCAGGTTGTCAAGAATATTTGGGGCAATCCATCCAGCTTGCACAAGCTGGGCGACCGGGCCCACCAATTGCTGGAAGCTTCCCGCCGGCAGATCGCGGACCTCATGGGGGTCAAGCCGCACGAGATCTTCTTCACTTCTGGCGGAACCGAGTCCAACAACACCGCCATCAAGGGAACTGCCCTGGCCAAGCGGGAGTTTGGCAAGCACTTGATTACTTCATCCGTGGAGCACGCTTCCGTGGCCAATACTTTTAACGAGCTGGAAAATCTGGGCTTCCGGGTCACCCGCCTGCCAGTGGACAAGGAAGGCCGGGTCAACCCGGAGGACTTGAAGCAGGCCTTGGATTCTGATACGACTTTGGTCTCCATCATGGGGGTCAACAATGAGATCGGGACCATTCAGCCAATTCGGGAAATTTCCGAAATCTTGGAAGACTACCCGAACGTCCACTTCCACGTGGACAACGTCCAGGCCTTCGGCAAGGGCATTTGGGACCAGGTCTTCACCAGCCGCGTCGACATGATGAGCTTCTCATCCCACAAGTTCCACGGCCCGCGCGGGATCGGCATCCTCTACAAGAAGGAGGGGCGGATGATCATGCCCCTTTGCGAAGGGGGCGGGCAGGAAAAGGGCCTGCGCTCCGGGACTGAAAACCTGGCCGCGATCGCGGCCATGGCCCGGGCCGCCCGCCTGGTTTTGACCGGCGAAAGCGAGAAGGCTGCCCGCGAAACGGCTATCAAGCGCCGCATCAGCGACTACCTGTCTGGCAAGCCGGGCATCCACATCTTCTCGCCAATGCAGGACAATTTTGCCCCGCACGTGCTCTGCTTTGCCTTGGAAGGCATCCGGGGCGAAACCCTGGTGCACACTTTGGAAGAGCAGGACATCTACATCTCAACGACGTCAGCCTGCGCGTCCAAGACGGCTGATGAAGCCAGCACCCTGGTGGCCATGAGAACGCCTGATGACATCGCCACCAGCGCGGTCCGCCTGAGCTTTGACGAGACCAACACTTTGGCAGAAGCCGATGAATTTATCGCGGCCTTCGACAAGATCTACCAGCATTTTGCCAAGATTAACCACTTAGGAGAATAATATTGCAATACACTGAAATCATGGTCCGCTACGGTGAACTTTCCACTAAGGGCAAGAACCGCAAGGACTTTATCAACCGCTTGGCCGGCAACGTGCAGAAGGTTCTGCGCGACTTCCCGGACCTGGCCATCAAGACCCACCACGACCGCATGCACATCATTTTGAACGGCACCCCATTTGAAAAAGTGGATGAGCGCCTGAAGCTGGTCTTTGGGATCCAAACTTATTCACCGGTCATCCGGACGGAAAAGACCCTTGAAGAGATCGAAAAGACGGCCTTGGAATTGATGCAGGCCACCTACAAGGAAGGGATGACCTTCAAGGTCAACACCAGAAGAAGCGACCACAAGTACGAGTATGACACCAACCAATTGAACCAGCTGGTGGCTGACTACCTCTACAACCATATGACCGGCCTGCAGGCGGAAATGAAGCGGCCGGACATGGTTCTGCGCCTGGAAATCCGCCAGGACGGGGCCTACATTTCCAACCAGCTCCTGCATGGCATCGGCGGGATGCCAGTCGGCACTGCCGGCAAGGCCATGATGATGCTGTCAGGCGGGATCGACTCGCCAGTAGCGTCCTACCTGGCCATGAAGCGGGGCGTGGACATTGAAATGGTCCACTTCTTCTCACCGCCTTACACTTCAGAGAAGGCCTTGGCTAAGGCTATGGAACTGACCAGCATCCTGGCCAAGTACTGCGGGAAGATCAACTTCATCCAGGTGCCTTTTGCCGAAATTCAGGAAACCATCAAGGAAAAGCTGCCAGAAGGCTACTTGATGACCGTTCAGCGTCGCTTCATGCTGCGCTTGGCGGACATGATCCGGGCCAAGCGCCACGGCCTGGCGATCTTCAACGGCGAATCAGTCGGACAGGTGGCTTCCCAGACTCTGGAGTCAATGGCTGCCATCAATGACGTGACCGCGACGCCAGTCATCCGGCCAGTCGCCACCATGGACAAGAACGAGATTATTGCCAAGGCTGAAGAGATCGGGACTTTTGACCTATCAATCCAGCCATTTGAAGACTGCTGCACCATTTTTGCTCCGCCGCGGCCAAAGACCAAGCCTAAGATCGACAAGGCCCGGGAATACGAGGCCCGCCTTGACGTGGACGGCCTGCTTGAGCGGGCTTTGGCCGGCGTGAAGGTCACCCCAATCTATCCAGGCCAGAAGTTTATCGACAACATCGCGGACGAAGACGCCGCTTTGCTCTAATGCTGCGCCTGGACAAATACCTGGCGGACATGAACCAGGGAACCCGCTCCCAGGTCAAGGAATTGATCAAGGCCGGGCAGGTCACGGTCAATGGCCAGGTCTGCCGGACGGCCAAGCAGAAGATCAAGGACCAGGATACGGTCGCGGTCAATGGCCAGGAGATCGGCTACCAGAAGTTTCACTACTTCATGCTGCACAAGCCCAAAGGCGTCCTGTCGGCCACGGAAGATGCCCGGCAAAAGACGGTGCTGGACTTATTGAAGCCAGCTGACCGCTACCGTGGCCTGGCACCCGTTGGGCGCTTGGACAAGGATACGACCGGACTGCTGCTGTTGACCAACGACGGCCAGCTCAACCATGAGCTGCTGGCGCCGGAATGTCATGTGGCCAAGTGCTACTGGGCTAAAATTGCCGGCGTAGCGGATGAAAATACGGTTGCACATTTTCAAGCCGGCATCAGCTTGAGGGATGGAAGCCAGCTTAAGCCGGCCAAGCTGGAGATCCTGAAGCAGGACTTTGACCAGGACCAGTCTGAGGTCTTGGTCACGATCACTGAGGGCAAGTACCACCAGGTCAAGCGGATGTTTGCTTCCCAAGGGATGAAGGTGACTGAGCTCAAGCGGCTCACCATGGGGACCTTGACCCTGGATGCCAGCTTGCAGCCGGGCCAATACCGGGAATTGACCCGCCAGGAGCTGGCCGCCTTAGGCAGATAGCAGATTCCACTTTTTTGTTGGGTAAAATTATGCTATACTTCATTCCAACAGCAAGAAACAAGAGGTGGCGCTTCATGACAGAGAAAGGTCATTATGCTGAGAGACCGGAAGCCGCCTGGTAGCTTGATTAGCTGGTCGGCTGAACTGCTAGTAGGTCGATCCGGGTCTGCGCGCCGTTACCGCCGTTTTAAGCAGGGGCATTCGTGCCCAAGCTAGGTGGTACCGCGGTTACTAAATCGTCCTAGACATTTCGATGTCTAGGACTTTTTTATTGGAGGAAATTTATGACAGAATTAGCACCTAAATACAACCCAAATGAGGTTGAAGCTGGGCGTTATCAAGAATGGCTTGATGAAGATCTCTTCAAGCCATCTGGTGACAAGAAGGCCAAGCCATACTCAATCGTTATTCCGCCGCCAAACGTTACTGGCAAGCTGCACCTGGGCCACGCCTGGGACACGGCGATTCAAGACACCTTGATCCGCTACAAGCGGATGCAGGGCTATGACACCCTCTACCTGCCGGGGATGGACCACGCCGGGATCGCTACCCAGGCCAAGGTTGAAGCCCGCCTGCGTGAACAAGGCGTCAGCCGCTACGACCTGGGCCGGGAAAAGTTTATTGACAAGGTTTGGGAATGGAAGGATGAATACGCCAACATCATCAAGAGCCAATGGAAGAAGCTGGGCTTGTCCCTGGACTACAGCCGCGAGCGCTTCACCCTGGACAAGGGCCTGTCCAAGGCCGTCCGCCGCGTCTTCGTGCAGCTGTACAAGGAAGGCTTGATCTACCGCGGCGAATACATCATCAACTGGGACCCAAAGCTGCGCACGGCCTTGTCCGACATTGAAGTCATTCACAAGGACGACCAAGGCGCCTTCTACCACATCATGTACCCGCTTAAGGATGGCTCAGGCTCAGTTGAGATTGCAACGACCCGTCCGGAAACCATGTTCGGGGACACCGCCGTGGCCGTGGCGCCTGGCGATGAGCGCTACAAGGACCTGGTGGGCAAGACCTTGATCCTGCCTTTGGTTGGTCGCGAGATTCCAATCATCGAAGACCAGCACGTTGACCCAGAATTTGGGACTGGTTTGGTCAAGATTACCCCAGCCCATGACCCGAATGACTTTGAAGTCGGCAACCGCCACAATTTGGCCCGGATCAACGTCATGAACGATGACGGGACCATGAACGACAAGTGCGGCAAGTATGCTGGCATGGACCGCTTCGACTGCCGCAAGCAGCTGGTTGAGGACCTGAAGGATGAAGGCTACCTGATCAAGGTTGAGCCAATCGTCCACTCAGTTGGCCACTCAGAGCGCTCAGGCGTGCAGGTTGAACCGCGCTTGTCAACTCAATGGTTCGTCAAGATGAAGCCGCTGGCTGACAAGGTCTTGGAAAATCAAAAGGGCGACGACAAGGTTAACTTCGTGCCGGACCGCTTTGAAGGCACCTTGGACCACTGGATGGAAAACGTCCACGACTGGGTCATCTCCCGTCAGCTTTGGTGGGGACACCGGATTCCAGCCTGGTACAATAAGGAGACTGGTGAGATGTACGTTGGCGAGGAAGCGCCAAAAGACATCGAAAACTGGGACCAAGACCCAGACGTGCTTGACACCTGGTTCTCAAGTGCCTTGTGGCCATTCTCAACGCTTGGCTGGCCAGATGAAAATTCAGAAGACTTCAAGCGCTACTTCCCAACCGACACTTTGGTAACGGGCTATGACATCATCTTCTTCTGGGTTTCCAGAATGATCTTCCAAAGCCTGCACTTTACTGGCCGCCGGCCATTCGACAACGTCGTTTTGCACGGCTTGATCCGTGACGAGCAAGGGCGCAAGATGTCCAAGTCCTTGGGCAACGGGATCGACCCAATGGACGTGATCGACAAGTATGGTGCCGACGCCCTGCGCTGGTTCCTGCTCAACGGGACGGCTCCTGGCCAAGACACCCGGTTCAGCTACACCAAGATGGATTCAGCCTGGAACTTCATCAACAAGCTCTGGAATGCCAGCCGCTTCGTGATCATGAACCTGCCAGAAGATGCCAAGCCGGCTCAAATGCCAGATACCAGCAAGTTTGACCTGGCTGACGCCTGGATTTTTGACCGCTTGAACCACACCGTCAAGGAAACTACCCGGCTCTTTGACGAATTCCAATTCGGTGAAGCCGGCCGGGAAATGTACAACTTCATCTGGAACGACTTCTGTGACTGGTACATTGAAATCTCCAAGGTAGCCTTGTACGGCGATGACGAAGAACTGAAGGCCAGAAAGCAGGCCAACCTGACCTGGATTCTGGACCAGATCCTGCGCTTGATCCACCCAATCATGCCATTCGTTACGGAAAAGCTGTGGCTGTCAATGCCACATGAAGGCAAGTCAATCATGGTGGCTGAATACCCAGTCGTTCACCCTGAATTCACCAATGCCGAAGCTGACCGGAAGATGGCCTTCTTGATCGATATCATCAAGGCCGTCCGCAACATCCGGATGGAAGTGAACGCGCCAATGTCCAGCGCAATCGACATCATGATCCAGCTGGACAACGAAAGCGACAAGGAAATCTTGGACGAAAACAAGACTTACGTTGAGAACTTCCTGCACCCGAAGAAGTTTGAAGTGGCTGCCAAGGTCGCTGCCCCTAAACTGGCCAAGACGGCCGTCATCTCCGGGGCCCAGATCTTCGTGCCGCTGTCAGAACTGGTCAACCTTGACGATGAAATTGCCAAGATGGAGAAGGAAGAAAAGCGTCTGGAAGGCGAAGTCGAGCGCGCAAGCAAGAAGCTGGCCAACAAGGGCTTCACTGACCACGCGCCAGCTGCCGTCGTTGACAAGGAAAAGGCCAAGAAGGCTGAATACGAAAGCCAGCTGGCCGGCGTCAAGGAACGGATTCAAGAATTGAAGGAAAGTCGTTAAAGACGTGAAATTCACGACAGTTAAAGAATTTACAGATTATCTCTACCATTTGCCCCACCTGCATGACAAGAGCGATCTGACCTATATCAAGCGCCTGCTGGCCCAGCTGGGCAATCCGCAGGACCAGGTCAAGACCATTCACGTGACAGGGACCAACGGCAAGGGGTCAACTTCATACTATTTGAGTAATCTGCTCCAAAAGGCCGGTCAGCAGACTGGCCTTTTCGTTTCCCCCTACATCATCAGCTTTAATGAGCGCATCCAGCTCAACGGCCAAGGGATCAGCGATTCTGACCTCTTGAGCGTGGCCAATGAGGTTTGGGAGGCGATGGCAGCAGTGCGCGAGCAGGACCAGGACCCAGACTTTGGCCTGGTGACTTTTGAATACGAAGTGGCCATGGCCTTTGCCTATTTTGCTCATAAAGATTGCGACTATGCCGTAATTGAAGTCGGCATTGGGGGCGAGCACGACAAGACCAACGTCATCACGCCGGAAGTCAGCATCATTACCACGATCGGTTTGGACCATGAAATGATCATCGGGCCGACGATCCAGGATATTGCCCGGGAAAAGAGCGGGGTCATCAAGTACAAGCGCCCGGTCGTTTTGGGCAATATTCCGGAAAGCGTCAAGGGCATTCTGGAGAAGAAGATTGCAGAAGAAGCCAGCACCGGCTACTGGCTGGACAAGAATTTCCGCGTCTTGGAAGCGGGCAGCGAGAAGTTCGTGGTTTCCCTGGCCAGCGGGCAAAAATATGATCTCCTGCCCAGACCGGAAGTGGAGACTTTCGACGCGGCCATGGCCTTGCGGGCCTTCAGCCTCTTGTGCTTGAAGAACCCGGCCATGAGCCTGGAAGCGGAAGCTGCGGAAGCTGCCATCAATGAAACGACCGTGCCTGGGCGCTACCAGATTATCCAGCGCCAGCCGATGATCGTCCTTGACGGAGCCCATAACCTGCAAGCCATGGGCAACCTGCTTCACTTCGCCCATGGCCAGGCCAAGGCTAGACGCGGCCGCCTTCATGCCCTGGTTGGCATGATGAAGGACAAGGACATTGACCAGGTCTTGGACTTGTTCCAGGCTGAGGACGACGTGGTCTTGACTACGGTCGATTATCCGCGGGCAGCCAGAAAGGAAGACTTCCCGGCCAAGTACCTGGACCGCTTTTCTTACGAGGCTGATCCGTGGACGGCCTATCAGAAAATGGCGTCCGCGCTGGCGGGTGAAGACCTGCTGCTGGTTTCCGGCTCCTTCTACTTGGTCAGTGCCATCCTGCTCAAGCTGCATGCTGAGCAGGCGGAAAAAGAATAGTGGAAGCAAGAGAGCAAAAGGAGACAGCAATGCGCGTAGCAGGAATTGCCCACGAAAAAAAGGGCGTGATTTTTGACATGGACGGCTTGATGGTCAACTCAGAGGAGCTCTACTGGAAGGCCAACATCCAGGCTTCAAATGAATACCACTTGGGGTTGGCCCCTGATACCTATTTGAAGCTGGTCGGGGCCCCGATGACGGCCATGGATGAGTTTTACCATAAGTATTTCAAGAACGGGCAAGAACGGGAAGCCTTTATCAAGCGCACTGATGACCTGGTGGACCAGTGGACCCGGGAGGGGCGCCTCAAGCTCAAGCCAGGCGTCAATGCCGCCTTGAACAGGTTCGGGCAGCTGGGCTTGACGATTGGCCTGGCTTCCAGCAACTACGAGAAGGTCATCGAGCAGAACCTTTGGGTGACTGGCACCCGCAACTGCTTTGATTTCATCTTGTCCCATGATGACGCGGTCCGCCGGAAAATCCGCTCCAAGCCGGCCCCGGACGTCTACTTGGCCGCGCAGGAGAAGTCAGGCCTGGCCAAAGCAGAGCTGCTGGTCTTTGAGGATTCCAGCACAGGCGTTGAAGCCGCTTATAACGCGGGACTGGACGTGGTCATGATTCCTGATCTGCTGGCGCCTAAAGCCGCTGACCAGGAGCGGGCCAGCTTGATTTGCAAAGATTTTTGGGAATTTTTGGAAAAAATTCGGTAAAAAGGCCCCTTTTTGGTGTAGTAGTAAGTGAAAGGCAGGGGATTTCACTTGAAAAAGGAAACAGATATGACCACAAACTACTACTACATCAAAAGCGACCGCGAGCTGCTCAGGCTGCTGTTCAGCCAGCTGCCCGTCAAGACTTTTGACGAGCTTTGGGACTGGCTGGCCCAGCAGGGGATCGACAGCTTCAAGGACCTGGTGGACTATGCCTCCGGTCCCGACTGTCCGCCTGATCTGGCCCTGACGACCGAAGTGGCCTTGGACCGGCTCCGGCGTACCGACGTCAGACGCAGCCGCAACTGGAACAACAGCTCCAAGATCGGCAGCTACCTGGCCAACAAACTCCTGGGCGAGAAGCAGGAGCAGTTCTGGGGGCTCTATTTTGACCAGCAGCAGAACCTGATCGGGGAGAAGATGCTCTTTCAGGGCACCTTGGACCGGTCCTGGGTTCACCCGCGGGAGGTCTTCCGCTGGGCGGTGATCTATGGCTGCGCCAACATCATCGTGGCCCACAACCACCCCAGCGGGACCTTGACCCCGTCGCAAAACGACCTTGAAATGACCAAAGGCCTGCAAGAAGCCAGCAGGCTGATGAAGATCGGCTTTCTGGACCACTTCGTGGTGGGCGGGGGCGAATATTTGAGCCTGCGGGAGCAGGACCTCTTTTAATGGCAGCGGCCGCTGAAAATCAGCGGCCGTTTTGTGATGCTTTTTTCAGAAAATTTTGACAAATTATCGGCATTTTTCATTGCCTTAAGGAAAAATTAGTTAGTAGCAGGCTGAAAAGCGGGTATACTAAAGAGCAGAGACGCCAGGAAAAAAGCGCCCGTGCTACAGCAGAAAGCCACTCCGCCACCGCCTTATTCTTAAAATAAGGTAAAATTTAAGCGAGGTCATGAATTTCACGGGCTTTATGCTATAATTAATCAAGATTAAAGCGAGTAAATTAAGGAGAGATATATCCGTGTTTGGATTTGGTTCAAAGAATATCGGCATCGACCTGGGTACCGCCAATACCCTGGTTTACGTTGAAGGCAAGGGCATCGTCCTGCGTGAGCCTTCAGTCGTTGCCAAGAATACTAAAACTGGCGAAGTTATTGCAGTTGGTTCAGAAGCTAAGGAAATGATCGGCAGAACTCCAGGCTCAATCGTAGCTATCCGTCCAATGAAGGATGGGGTCATCGCCGACTACGACACTACGGCCGCAATGCTCAAGTACTTCATGGGCAAGACGGTTGGCAACTCAAAGCCATCAGTCATGATCTGCGTTCCTTCAGGCGTTACCGAAGTCGAGAAGCGGGCCGTGATCGATGCTGCCCGCGTGGCTGGTGCCCGGGAAGCCTACGTGATCGAAGAGCCGTTCGCGGCTGCGATCGGTGCTGGCTTGCCAGTCATGGAGCCAACCGGCTCAATGGTCGTTGACATCGGTGGCGGTACCACTGACGTGGCCACGATTTCCCTGGGCGGGATCGTATCCTCAACTTCAATCCGCCAGGCTGGCGACAAGTTCAACCAAGCCATTACCAACTTCGTTCACAGCAAGTACAACCTGCTGATTGGTGAAAGAACCGCGGAAGACATCAAGATCCAAATCGGTTCTGCCTCCGTTGAAGATGCCAAGGACATTGAATCCATGACCATCCGCGGCCGCGACCTGGTTTCCGGCCTGCCTAAGTCATTGGACATCAGCGCGGTTGACGTGGCAACGGCCATCCAAGATGTCGTTCAAGACATTATTGTCGCAATCAAGGAAACGCTTGAATCTACTTCTCCTGAAATCGCGGCCGACGTAATTGACCATGGTATCGTGCTTACCGGTGGTGGTGCCTTGCTCAAGAACCTGCCAGAAGTCATTTCAGATGCAACCAAGGTTCCAGTATTTATTGCCCAAGATCCGCTTGACTGCGTCGCAATTGGGACTGGTGAGTCTTTGAAGCACCTGGACGTAATGCGTAAGACAAGTAAATAAAATAAAACCGGCTTGCCAGCCGGTTTTTGTTTGGATTGACTTTTATGAAGAAATTTTTTCAAAACAGAAAAATGCTGTCCGCGCTGGGAACGGTTGTGGCGTTCATCATCTTGTTGGGCTCGACTGTCCTTTTGCGCAATGATTTGAACAGTCCGCTCTTTATCCAGAGCCTTGGCAACGACATCGTTTCCGTGGGCTCGCGCATTGTCAGCGTGCCAGTCGGCTGGCTGTCCGGCGGCATCAATAACGTTGACGCCGTAATCAATGCCGTGAGCGAAAACGACCACCTCAAGCGGAAGGTTTCAGAAACTGCCCAAGTCGAAGCTGAAAATGAGGCCTTGAAGAAGGAAAATGCTCAGCTCAAGTCGGCGGCCGGGGTCAAGTCAACCTTGACGACCTACTCAACGACCAACGCGTCCGTAGTTTCCCGGTCAGCAGACTCTTGGACTGAAATTTTGACCATTGACAAGGGCAAGGCTTCTGGCTTGAAGAAAGATATGGCAGTCATGTCCGGCGGCGGGGTCATCGGGCGGATCCTGGAAGTCGACGCGGTCACTTCCAAGGTCGAATTGATTACGACTACTGACGATTCTGCCAACCGCTTTGCCGTTCAGGCGACAGCCAGCAACGGCAAGACCATCCACGGGATCATCACCGCGGAATCCGGCGGCACGATTACTTTTACCCAGGCTTCCAGCTCAAGCAAGCTGACCAAGGGGACCAAGGTCTACACCAGTGGCTTGGGCGGGACCTCGCCAAAGGGGCTGTTGATCGGGACGGTTACCAACACGACTAAGGACAGCTTTGGCCTGTCTGACCTGATCAAGATCAAGCCTGCCGGCAATCTGGATGATACTTCCGTAGTAACGGTGGTTAAAAGGAGCGTGACTGGCTAATGCGGATTTTCAAGCAGTGGGTGGTCGCGATCGCCCTTTACGTGGCCATGATTCTGGATGGCTGCCTGGCTGCAGTTCTGCACCAGACCATGAGCTATGGCAATAGCCGGGCATCTTTGCTGCTTTTGCCGATTGCCGTAATGGTAGTGGCCTTTGAAGATGACCGCAATGCCAAGGAAGTCTGGCTGGCTCTGGCGGTCGGGGTCATTGCCGACCTTTACTTTTACGGCATCATTGGCGTCTACGCGGTAGGGCTGCCGGTTATGTCTGCTTTTGGCCGCTGGTACTCCAGGGTCTTTCCGGAGCTGTTCATCTTCCGCCTGATCGGCCTGTTGCTGATGACGTCCGCTTTCAGCGCCTACGTCTGGCTGATCTTCCGGCTGATCGGCTGGACTCAGTCCAGCCTGGGGCAAGCAGGAATGAGCATCCTTTACACGGCCGGCTGGAGCGCCCTGTTGACGGTCTTGACCTACTGGATTTGGGCTAAACTGGCCCGGAACTATCCATTCCTGGTCGATCTGGACAACTACCGCTACTAGGTCAGCAGACAGAAGGAAAAGAAGAACAAAAAAGAGACCGGAAAAATTCCGGTCTCTTTTGTTTGTCTGCTAATGCTTCACAGGCCGCTGCGGCGCTTAGCCCATCAGGTAGTAGACAGCAGTAGCTGCTACGCCGAACAGGGTAATGGCGGCCATCAATACGACCATGATGTTTTCGATTTTCTGGAATGTTGACTTTTTCTTTCTGCGTGCCATCAAGTAGCCCTCCTAAATATTTCGAGAAGTATTTTAACCTTTCTGGCCCTTTTTTGCAATTTGTATGTCTTAATTTCCAATAAAAAGCTAAAATAGGATGAGTTAGATGGAGGAAAAACTATGCTGTTAATTTTTGCCTTGCCTGTGGCCGGCCTGGTCATCGGCATCATCATGAACATGATGCTCCCAAACGGGAGCAAGCTCAACGGGGTGGACGTCATGCCGCTCTTTTTGCTCTACCCTTGCCAGCTGATCACCCAGGTCAAGCAGGTGCCGTCTTTTCTCCCTTACGGCTTTTTGTTCTACTTTATCTTGATCCTCTGCGCCGCTATCCGCTGGGCAGTGATTAATAAGAACATTTCCATGGGGAAGATCTTCCGGGAGTTCTGGTCCTACCTCGACATCTGTTCCTTGCTCTGGTATTTGGGACTCTTGGTAGTCGTTTTGGTCTGACCTGCCACTTGACCGGTCAAAATAACTGATGCGTGAAATGCCTTAGCCTGGCGGCTGAGGCATCTTTTTATGGCAAATTTTTTATTTTTTATGAAATTGTCTTGGCGATTTTCAGATATTGTGGTTTAAAGTGGGGATTTGTGGTAAATTGTTAACAGAAGGGGGGAGCTGGCCATGTTCATGGGCGAATATCAGCATAATCTCGATGCTAAAGGCCGCTTGATCATTCCGGCCAAGTTCCGTGAGCAGGCCGGCAACCGCATGATTTTTACCCGCGGCCTGGATGGCTGCATCTTTGCCTATCCGCCAGAAGAGTGGGCTAAAGTTGAGGCCAAACTGGCCAAGCTCCCCTTGACCAAGAAGAACGCGCGCAGTTTTACTCGGATGTTCTATTCCGGAGCCATGGAAGGCGAATTTGACAAGCAGGGACGGGTTAATCTGACGCCCGTTTTGAAGGATCACGCGGGCCTGAAGAAGGAATGCGTGATTGTCGGCGTTTCCAGCCGAATTGAAATTTGGGCAAAAGAGCGCTGGGACAGCTTCACTGACGAGGCCAACGAAGACTACGACGACATTGCAGAAGGATTGGACGACATCGAGTTATAGGTATGGAATTTAAGCACTTTAGCGTATTATTGCACGAGACGATTGACAACTTAAAGCCCCAGGCTGGCGGCGTGTATGTCGACGCGACTTTTGGCGGCGGCGGCCATGCCCGCTACCTGCTCAGCCAGTTGAGCGCGGGGACCGTCATTGGCTTTGACCAAGATGAATACGCGATTGATACGGCTAAAGAAAACTTTAAGGACTACTTGCAAGCCGACAGTCAGCCAAGACTCCAGCTGGTCCACAACAATTTCAGCCACCTGACTGAAGAACTGGCTAAGCTGGGCTATGACGGCATTGACGGCATCTACTACGATCTGGGCGTGTCCTCCCCGCAGCTGGACCAGGCACAAAGAGGCTTTTCCTACCGCTTTGATGCCCGTTTGGACATGCGGATGGACCAGAGCCAGGATTTTGATGCCTATCAGCTGGTCAATACTTACAGCCAGAAGCAGCTGGCAGATGTCTTGTACCGCTATGGGGACGAGAAGTTTTCCAGACAGATCGCCCGTCGGATCGTTGAGAAGCGGCAGCAGAAGCCAATTGAGACGACCTTTGAACTGGTCGACATTATCAAGGAAGCAATTCCCGCCTATGCCCGGCGGACTGGCGGCCACCCGGCCAAGAAGAGCTTTCAGGCTATCCGGGTGGAAGTCAACCATGAGCTGGATGTCCTCCAAGCCACGCTTGAGGAAGCCATCGCTGCTTTGAAGCCAGGCGGGCGGATTGCCGTGATCACTTTCCAGTCATTGGAAGACAAGATCGTCAAGAAGACCTTTAAGAAATATTCTGAAGTCGAGATCCCGCGGGGGATGCCTGAGGCACCGGCTGACTTGAAGCCAAGCCTGAAGCTGGTCAACCGCAAGCCGATCGTGGCTTCAGCCGAAGAATTGGAAGAAAACAACCGCTCACACAGTGCGAAATTACGAGTAGCGGAAAAGTTGTAGATGAGATAGCAAGGACCACAGAAAATGGCTGGAAGTTCATTAAGAAATTACAATTACGAACCAGAAGAAGTCAACCGACCACAGGAACGCCACGTTCCCGTGGTCAATCCGCAGAAAGTACCATATTCTCCTTTTGAGAAGCTGCTGATTGGGGTGGGCTTGATCGCGGCTGTCGTTTTGATTACTTTGAATGTATCCGCCAGCGTTTCAGCTACCTACGCCCAGCATGAGCTGTCTGACGTCAAGCAGTCCATCAGCAAGGCCAAGAGCCAGACTTCCGACCTCCAACAGGAAATCGGCGAGCTCTCATCCAGCTCACGCCTGAACAAGATTGCGGCTGAGCAAGGTTTAAAATTGCGGGAAAACAACATTAGGACGATTCGCTAATGAGAAAGACCAATAATCTAAAGAAATTAAAATCCAGAGCACACGCCTATCGGTTCACAGTGGGGAGAGCACTTGAGGTAGTCGTTGCTTTGGTTTTTCTTTTATTTGCTGGCCGCATGCTCTATCTGTCGATTTCTAAGTATATCGATGGACAGGATATCAGCAAGCGGACCGCGGCCATTTACCGGCGAAATACCGTGCTGACGGCCAATAGAGGGACCATCTATGACAAGAACGGCCTGGTTATTGCCCAGGATTCGCATACCTACACGGTCTATGCCATTCTGGACAAGACCTATGTCGACTCTGACAAAAAGCCCCTTTACGTTCAGGACAAGAAGAAGACGGCTGAGAAGCTGGCTACGGTCTTGCCGCTGTCAGCCGCCAAGATCTACAAGTACCTAAACCCCACCAAGAAGAATACTTTCCAAGTGCAGTTCGGGACCGCGGGGACGGGCCTGAACCTCACCCAAAAGAAGCGGATCCAGGCCATGCACTTGACTGGGATCAAGTTCATGGAAACGCCGTCGCGCCTGTATCCAAACGGGGTCTTTGCCTCCAACGTGGTCGGCTACACCTTGAGCAAGAACAGCTCGGCGACCAACTCCACCGAACTCTATGGGGTGACGGGGCTAGAGGCTTGGTATGACAAGATTTTGAAGGGGAAAAACGGCTACGAGACTTCAACCGTTGACTCATCCGAATACCAATTGCCAAGCGGGTCGCATTCCTATAAGGCGGCCATGGACGGCGACAACCTCTACCTGACTTTGGACTCCCAGCTACAGAACTCCCTGGAGACTTACATGTCCAAGGTGCAGAAGGCCTACCAGCCCAAAGCTTTGACGGCGGTGGTCGAGGACCTGAAGACCGGGAAGATCCTGGCGGCTTCCCAGCGGCCAACCTTCAACGCCCAGACCAAGTCTGGCTTAAGCAAGGCCGGGAGCGACCTGCTGGTTCAGTCAACCTACGAGCCGGGTTCGGTCTTCAAGATTCTGTCTCTGTCTGCCGCCGTCAACAGCGGCAACTACAATCCCAGCGCCTACTACCGGTCCGGTTCAATCACCATTGGCGGTTCAACCATCTATGACTGGGTCAAGTCCGGCTGGGGGACGATTCCCTTCTCCCAAGCCTTCTCAAGATCATCCAATATCGGCATGGTCTACCTGGAGCGCAAGATGGGGGCCAAGACCTGGAAGAAGTACCTTAAGGCCTTCCACATTACCCAGAAGACGGGCGTGACCCTGCCAGGAGAAATGCCGGGCAGCCTGTCCTTCAGCTCTCCCGTCGACCAGGCGGTAACTTCCTTTGGCCAAGGGGTGACGGTCAACGTCATGCAGATGATGCAGGTCTACAGTGCCCTGGCTAACAATGGCCAGATGGTTAAGCCACAATTGGTTGAAAAAATTACCGACGCCAGCGGCAAGACCGTCAAGGGCTACCAGGTTGAAAAGGTGGGCAAGCCGGTCTTTACCGCGGCGACTCGCAAGGTTGTCATGGCCAACATGAAGAAAGTCTTGAACCAAAAGATCGGGACGGGCTACGCCTACTACATGAAGGGCAAGGACTTCGGCGTCAAGACGGGGACGGCCCAGATTGCCAAGCCTACGGGCGGCTATATGACCGGGGACAAGAACTATATCTTCTCCGTGGTGGGGATCACCCCAACCAAGAACCCGCGCTACTGCATCTATCTGACGATCAAGCAGCCAAGCCGTCTGGGCTCGGGGGCTGAAACCATCCTGTCCCAGATCTTTAAGCCGATGATGAACCGGATCATCCTGGTGTCACAGGGTTCTAAATCGGCTACGGCAGTCGTCAAGGCACCAAGCGTGACCGGCAAGACGGTGGACCAGGCCAAGAAGCTGGCCACGGGCGCGGGCTTGACCCTAGTGCAGCTGGGGACGGGCAAGACGGTGACCAGCCAAAAGGCTGCCGCCGGCAGCTCAGTGGCCGTGGGCAGCAAGCTCTTTGTCTTGACCGGCGGCAAGCTCACGATGCCGGACATGTCCTCCTGGTCCAGCGAGCAGGTTGAAAATTATGCCAGCCTGGCTGGTCTCAAGCTGAAGCTGACTGGGACCGGCAAGGTCAAATCGCAGAGTCTTTCGGCCGGCAGCCAGCTTAAGCCGGGGATGAAGTTGAAAGTTGTTTTAAAGGAGTAAATCGTTGATGCTAGCAGCTACTATTGCTTTTATTGTTTCCTTGGTGCTGAGCGCCTTGATATTGCCATGGATGATTATCTACATGCGCAGCCATGATGAGGGTCAGCAGATCCGCGGCGAAGGTCCAAAGTGGCACGCCAAGAAGTCCGGGACCCCAACCATGGGCGGGACGGTCTTCGTGCTGGTCGCTTCCATAATCACCATCGTGGCCTGCGCTATGACCGGCCAGCTGACCAAGTCAGTCTGGATGCTGATCGTGGCTCTCTTGGGCTACGGGATCATCGGCTTCCTGGATGATGGTCTGAAGCTTTTCTACAAGCGGAACCTGGGCTTGCGGGCTTGGCAAAAGTTTGCCTTGCAGCTGGTCTTGGCTGCAATTATCGTGGCCTTGGCCGCCAGTGACCACTTCAAGTTCGCCTTGTATCTTCCATTCGCGGGCGTGGTCACCAGCACGGCCTTGTTCATCTTCTTTGTCATTTTCTGGCTGGTTGGCTTCTCAAACGCGGTCAACCTGTCAGACGGCCTGGACGGGCTGGCAACTGGCCTGTCCTTCATCGCCTACGGGACCTATGCCTGGCTGGCCTTCAAGGCCGGGCAGGCAGGCGGCTTGATCTTCTGCCTGGCCGTCATGGGGGGCTTGGCTGCCTTCTTCATGTACAACCATAAGCCAGCCAAGATCTTCATGGGCGACGCGGGCTCATTGGCCTTGGGGGGCGGCTTGGCGGCCGTGTCAATCCTGCTCAACCGGCCATGGTCGCTCTTGCTGGTCGGCATTGTCTTTGTCTGTGAGACGGCCTCAGTCATCCTGCAGGTAATTTCCTTCCAGACGACGGGCAAGCGGATCTTCAAGATGACCCCAATTCACCACCACTTCGAAATGCTGGGGTGGAGCGAATGGAAGGTCGACATCGTTTTCTGGATCGTTGGGCTGATCGGCAGCGCCATCTACCTGGCAATTTGGGGTTAAAAATTTAGCAGATTCTAGTTGGAGAGATTCATAGAAAAATGAAACAGATCAAGAAATTCGATCAGAAAAACATTCTGGTATTAGGCTTGGGCCGCAGCGGCTTTGCCGTTTCCAAGCTTTTGCTGGCTTTAGGGGCCAAGCTGACCTTGAACGACAAGGCTGACCTGACTGACGATCCCAAGGCCAAGGAGCTTGCGGCTGCCGGCGTCCGCGTGATTGGCGGCAAGCACCCAGTCGAGCTGTTTGATGAAGAGCACTTTGACTACCTGGTCAAGAACCCGGGGATTCCTTACGAAAACCCAATGGTCGTCAAGGCCCAGGAAAAGCAGGTGCCAATCATCACCGAACCAGAAGTCGCGCTGAGCGCGGCTGATTCCAAGTACGTCTGCGTCACCGGCTCAAACGGCAAGACCACCACGGTCATGCTGACCGCGCGGATTCTGGACCACTTTCTGGCCAAGTCCGGCCACCACGCTTACGCGGTGGGCAATATCGGGATTCCGATTTCAGAGGTCGTGCTGGATAAGGCTGACAAGGACGACATTCTGGTCTGTGAAATGTCCAGCTTCCAATTGCTGGGCGTGACTGACATTGATCCAAAGGTGGCTGCCATCGTGGACATCTACCACAACGTCCACCTGGACTACCACAAGACCTTTGAAAACTACGTGAATGCCAAGCTGAACGTAGCCCGCTTCCAAAAGGAGGACGACTTCTTCCTGGCCAACTTTGACCAGAAGGACATCCTGGCCCAGGAGCAAGCAGCAACTAAGGCCAAGATTCTGACCTTCAGCGAGAGTGATCCGAGTGCCGACTTCTACATTGGCGATGGCTACTTGATGCACAAGGATGACAAGATGATGAAGATTGCCGACATCAAGCTGCCAGGCATCCACAACCTGCAGAACTCCTTGGTTGCCATCGGCATCAGCACCTTGATGGGGGCTGACAAGGATGACATCTACGCGGTCTTGTCAACTTTCAAGGGGGCCCGCCACCGTCTGCAATACGTGACGACCCTGCATGGCGCCCGCGTTTACAACGACTCCAAGTCAACCAACATTGAAGCCGCCACGGTAGCCATTCCGTCATTTGACCAGCCGGAAGTCCTGCTGGCCGGCGGCTTGGACCGGGGCTTCGTCTTTGATGACCTGGTTGAGCTCTTCAAGAAGCACGTCAGAGCAATCGTCCTTTATGGCGAGACCCGCTACCTGCTGGCTGATGCAGCCCGCAAGGCCGGCATCAAGGACATCGTGATCGTCGATAACCTTAAGGAAGGGGTTCTGGCCGCGGCCAAGCTGGTCAAGTCCGGTGAGGTGCTCCTGTTCTCGCCAGCCTGCGCTTCCTGGGATCAGTTCAAGACCTTTGAGCAGCGCGGCGACTTGTTCATGCAGTACATTGAAGAATTGAAAGCCAAAGAAGAAAAGTAAAAGAAAGATCAGAATAGAGAAGAGAAGCAGAACAAAATGAGAGTTATTTTTTCAGGCGGCGGCACTGGCGGCCACATCTATCCAATCATGGCCTTGATTGACCGGCTCAAGGAACGGGGCATCAGCACCAATGATGAAATCCTCTTTGTCGGAACCAAGAAGGGGCTGGAATCAAAGATCGTTCCTGCCGCGGGCGTCAATTTTACAACCATCGACATCCAGGGCTTTGACCGCAAGCACCCGCTCAAAAACTTCAAGACCATCAGCTTGTTCATGCAGGCCACCAAGAGTGCCCGCAAGATTTTGAAGGACTTCAAGCCAGACGTCGTTCTGGGAACTGGCGGCTATGTCTCAGGCGCGATCGTCTATGAAGCCAGCCGGATGAAGATCCCGACCATGATTCATGAATCCAACTCGGTCGTCGGCGTGGCCAACAAGTTCTTAGGCCACTTTGTGGACAAGATCTGCTACACCTTTGATGACGCCGCTAAGGAATTTCCGGAAAAGAAGAAGCTGGTCAAGACTGGCAACCCCCGCTCCCAGCAGGTTCTGAGCGTCAACGCCAAGCCGGTTGACCTGGAAAAAGAGCTGGGCTTGAATCCATCAGTGCCGACCGTGCTGGTCTTTGGGGGCTCACGCGGGGCTTTGGCCATCAACAGAGTCATGCTCAAGAGCCTGATGGAATTGAAGAAGAAGCCTTACCAAGTCATTTGGGCCACTGGGACCTACTACTATGACGCGATTGAAAAGAAGCTTAAGGACATCGACTATGGCCAGTCAATCAAGATCGTGCCATACATTGCCAACATGCCGGGCCTTTTGCCAGAAATGACCTGCGTCGTTTCCCGGTCTGGCGCGACCAGCCTGGCTGAATTTACGGCCTTGGGCGTACCGGTCATCCTGATTCCTAGTCCAAACGTGACCCACAACCACCAGATGAAGAATGCCCAGGACTTGGAAAAGGCGGGGGCCGCACTCTTGATTGCCGAAGACGACTTGAACGAGAACACCTTCGTCTCATCCATCGACCACCTGCTCTTGGATGAAAGCTGCTCTGAAAAGATGCGCGAAGCCTCCAAGAAGCTGGGCGTCCCGGATGCTTCTGACCAAGTCATCCAGGTGATGGAAGACCTTGCCAAGAACTAGCCGCTTTTAGAAAGGAGGGGAGCCAATGGCGCGCATCACCAAAAAAGACCCGAAAGAAGAACTGTCAAAATTCCTCCGTCACGATGAGGAGCGCAACCAGCAAAAGGAGGACCGCCGCAAGGTTTCTTCCCAGCTTCCCTCATTGCAGCGGGAAAGACGGCGGAGCCTGCTGACGCGCTTGGGCTCAATCATCGTGGTCTGCCTGCTCATTATCTGTGCCTTGGCCTATTACGTCTCGCCTTACGCGGACGTCTCCACGGTCCGGATTTATGGGGCCGGCGACCTGGATGCCAAGAGCCTGGTCAGGGCCAGTGAGATCACGGCTTCTGACAAGGTGCTTGACTCCTTGCGCAGCAATCAGAAGATCAGCAGAAAATTATCGAAGACCTTCCCTGAAGTCGGTTCGGTCAAGTTGACCCTGTCTGGACTGAACACCTTGAACTTCAAGGTTAAAGAGCGCAAGGTGATTGGTTACGTCAAGACGGGGTCAGTCTACCGCAAGATTCTCTCTAATGGAGGACTGGGAACCAAGGCCCTGTCGTGGAGCGAGGTCGATCATGACAAGCCCCTGTTTATCGGCTACAGCAAGACCGTCTCCTTAAAGACCAATCTAAAGATCTTTAACTCTTTCCCTGACTACTTCAAGGACCAGGTCAAGATGCTGTCGGGCAACACCCGCCGCAAGACCCAGATGATCATGGTCATGAAAGATGGCAACGTCATCATCGGCAACATCGCGACCATCCGTTCCAAGGTCAAGTACTACAATGCCATCAAGCAGGACTTGACGGAAAAGAGCGTCATCGACATGGAAGTCGGGGCCTTTACCAGACCTTTGACTGCCGAAGAGAAAAAAGCCTACGGGATTTCTTAGCTTTTCAGTGGAAAAATAGTGTATGATTATCGTTATATTATGAGTGAGTAATTGGAGGAATGTAGCTTGGACAATTCAAATCTTTTGGTAGGCTTAGACATGGGGACTACCTCCATCAAAGTTGTCGTGGCTGACGCCAGCCGGCAGGGGCTGCAGGTTATTGGCGCGGTTGCCGCTCCCACCAAGGGGATGCGCCACGGCAAGATTGTCGATATCGATCAGGCCGCTGATTCCGTCAGAAATGCCATTCGCCTGGCAGCTGAGAAGACCAACAGCAAGATCTACCGGGTAGTGACCGCCCTGCCAGTCAGCCTGCTGCAGCTGGAGAACGTGGCTGGACTGATCAATATCAATGAGACAGAGCATGAAGTAAGCGACGAAGACGTCAGAAACGCGATCCGTTCAGCCATCAAGGCTGGGCAAAAGAAGGATCGGCGGGCCGTGGCCTTTTTCCCAAGCCGCTTTGTGATTGACGGCGAGAAGGAAGTCGACGATCCCCGGACAATGATGGCCCGGTCCCTGGTCGTTCGCGGGGTCATGATGACCGCGCCGGCGGCTGACCTGCACAACATCAACTCCGTGCTCAAGCATGCCGGAATCGGCAACAACTTCTTCGTGCCGGCTCCAATGGCGATTTCCGCGGTTGCCCTGGATGAGGCTGAGCGCACTTTTGGCGCCATCCTGCTTGACATGGGCGGCGGCACGACGACCGCGACCGTGATCCGGGACAGCCAGATCAAGTACGCGACCGTTGACCTCAAGGGGGCCAGCGACATCACCCACGACATTTCCGTGGTTCTGTCAACGACCATGAGCGACGCGGAAGCCCTTAAGCGCGACTACGGCTATGCTTTGCCAAGCCTGGCCTCAGAAAATGAGAAGTTTGCCGTCAAGGCCGTGGGCCAGGACAAGGAGACCATGGTCAGCGACAAGTATCTCAGCGAGATCATCAATGCCCGCTTGCAGCAGATCCTGCGCCGGGTTGGCAAGGGCCTTTACAAGCATGGTGCTCTGTCCCTGCCAGCTGGCGTGATCATTACTGGCGGCAGCGCTCTTTTGCAGGGAATCGATGAGCTGGTAGCGGAGGACTATGACGTCAAAGCCAAGATCTATCAGCCAGCTCAGATTGGCCTGCGCAATCCGGTCTACGCGGTTGCCTACGGGCTGGTCAACTATGCCCATCAGTTAGCCGATATCGGCTACTTGGCCAACAGCGTGCTCTATGACGACCGGGCATATGCCTCCAATGAAGCGGGAGTTTCTGCTGCCAGCCGGCCAAAAATTGCTAAAAGACCAGCGGTAAGTACTGAAACTCAAGCAAAAGTAGCTTATAATGATACTAAGCATGCTGAGCAGGAAGCTGCTCATGATCTGGACGATGAGCCAGAAACGGATACAAATAATAACAAAAATAAAGACAAAGGCTTAGCTGCATTTTTCAGAAAGTTCTTTGATTAAGGGTGGTAGTAGATGGATTTTACTTTTGATTCAGACGACAACAATAACGCAGTGATCAAGGTGATCGGCGTCGGTGGTGCCGGCGGCAACGCGGTCAACCGGATGATCGAAGACGGCGTCCAAGGCGTGTCCTTCATCGCGGCCAACACTGACGTGCAAGCGCTCAACAGCAACAATGCTGAAGTGAAGATTCAATTGGGGCCAAAGCTGACCCGGGGACTGGGGGCAGGCTCTCATCCAGAAACCGGTCAGAAGGCAGCCGAAGAAAGCGAAGAAACGATTGAAGAAGCCTTGAAAGGCGCGGACATGATCTTCATCACCGCCGGCATGGGCGGCGGGACTGGGACTGGTGCCGCTCCAGTCATTGCCAAGATTGCCCGGGAAACCGGTGCCTTGACGGTCGGCGTCGTTACTCGGCCATTCAGCTTTGAAGGCCCTAAGCGGTCAAAGAACGCTGCTGAAGGGATTGCCAAGCTGAAGGAATACGTTGACACTTTGGTCATCGTTGCCAACAACCGCCTGCTGGAAATCGTCGACAAGAAGACGCCGATGATGGAGGCCTTCAAGGAAGCCGACAACGTCCTTAAGCAAGGGGTGCAAGGCATTTCCGACCTGATCACTTCAACCGACTACGTGAACTTGGACTTTGCCGACGTAAAGACGGTCATGGAGAACCAAGGGGCAGCTTTGATGGGGATCGGCCGTGCCAGCGGCGAGAACAGAACCGTCGAAGCTACCAAGATGGCGATTTCCTCACCGCTTTTGGAAGTCTCAATCGACGGGGCCAAGCAGGTGCTGCTGAACATCACTGGCGGTCCGGACTTAACCTTGTTTGAAGCGCAAGACGCCTCAGAAATCGTGGCCAACGCGGCTGGCGAAGACGTCAACATCATCTTCGGTACTTCCATCAACCCTAACTTGGGCGATGAAGTCGTGGTTACGGTAATTGCCACCGGGATTGATGATGAAGCTGAAGAAGAAGCTTCCAAGCAGCTGCCGGGGCGCGGTCACCAAGTTGCCGCCCATGCTGAAGAAAAGACGGTCAAGGCAGCGCCAAAGATTTTGGCTGAAGAAGCATCAGCTCCAGAAGCGCCGACGCCAGAACCAGTTCCAGAAGCGCCAAAGGCCAAGGAAGCAGAGCCGCGCCAAGCAAGCAGCATGGTGGATCCAACCAGCGTCTGGGGCTTGAACGACGACTATGACCGCCGCGGGACTGCTGACCGGGCCGAAGAAAAGCAGGCTGAAGAGCCAGCTTTTGACGACAAGGGGCAAGACAGCATTTCACAAATCGATATCAACACGGACTACGACGATGACGATGATGACGACGACATCCCATTCTTCAAGCATCGTCGTGACCGTTAAAGGAGGTTAGGCAAATGGCAGGTAAAGGTACTTTTTCTAAGTTCTTTGGCTTTGAAGATCCAGAACAGCCAAAGGAAGACTATTATGATGACGAAGAGGTCCAGGCTGAAAGCAGCTATGCCAGCAATGCAAGCAACGCCAACAATGTCGTTTCAATCAAGTCTGGCTTGAGCAGCAAGCAAAAGAGCGAAATCGTGATCTATGAGCCACGGGTTTACTCAGATGCCAAGGAAATCGCGCAGAACCTGCTGCACGACAAGGCGATCATCATCAACTTCAGCCGGATGGATGACGGCTCTGCCCGCCGGGTAGTTGACTTCATCACTGGGACTGTTTACGCCCTTGAAGGGGAAATCCAGCGCGTCGGCAACAAAATCTTCCTGGCAACGCCAAAGAACTTCCAAACCGATGGCAAGGTAACTGAATTGCTCGACAAGAAAGACAACTTGAGCTAATGAACTTTTTATACACGTTATACAGGATTCTGTACTATCTGCTGGAAATTTACAGCTTCGTGATCGTTATTGACGCCCTGATGTCATGGGTGCCGTCAATCCGCAACTCGAGCCTGGGCCAGTTCATTGACCGGATGGTTGAGCCATACGTGCGCTTGTTCAGACAGGGCCCGCTCTTAAAGCTGATGTACGCTACCGGAATCGATATTTCGCCAGTGATTGCCCTGTTTCTGATCTATTTCGTTCAGAGCTACGCGCTTGGCTGGCTGTTCAATATCTTAGCGAGGATTTTTGCATGATGCAGCGCAGACAAGCCAGCGCTTTTTATCCACATTTTGAACCAGAAGAAAGACCAACAATCGACTACTTTGTTGGTCTTTTTAATCGGCTGATTTTTAAACATGAAGCCATTCTGACCCACTTCCTTGACCCGCGCGAACGCGAGATCCTGGAGACGGTCGTTGGGGGCGAGGCCTTGCTGCAGGAATTTGGCGGCTACCAGGCAGCTGAGAAAAAGCGGGTCTATCTAAGTGAGGACTGGGAAAAACTTAAACCGGATGATTACAAAATCGTTCTCTATCAGATTGATTATCCGCAAAAGTTTGCTCAGCTGCGTCATGGGCAGATCTTGGGCAGCTTGGCCAATTCCGGAGTGGAAGTGGCCACTTTTGGCGACATTGTCACTGATGGGCAGGGAACGTGGCAGTTCTTCGCGGAAGCCGAGCTGAGCGACTTCTTTGACCGGCAGATCGACCGGATTGGGCGGACCCGCGTCCGTCTTCACCAAGTGCCTTTAAAAGAGCTGACAGCCATTGAGGACAATTCAGTGACTGAGAGTGCTGTAGCCTCGTCAATGCGCTTAGACGCGCTTTTAGCGGCCGTCACGGGCAAGAGCCGGTCCCAGCTTAAAGAAGCCTTCACGGCTGGTGACGTCAAGCTGAACTGGCATGAGGAGGCTGCTCCGGAGAAAATTGCCGCCATCGGCGACATGATCAGTCTCCGGCACTTTGGCCGCTTGCAAATCAGTGACATCAAGCCCACCAAAAAGGGGCGCCTGCACCTGGACTACCAGCTTTGGCGGTCTGGCAGCAAATAATTATTTGACAAAGCGGCCTGTCATGCCGTAAACTTCATTACTGTAGACAGACGCTACAAAGAAACGGCAACGCCTGTCAGCTTAACTTGGAATAACAAGCAAACCGACAGTAAGCTCAAGGATGCGAGCAGCGAGTCAGCGAGGGTGCGAGGCTGACAATAGTCCAGCGAGCGATCGGCTGCCAATTGGTTTGACCGGCGGTCCGCACGATACGCGGATACAAGCGGGGTCTCTTTGAGGCCCAATTTAGGTGGTACCACGATTGTCTCGTCCTATTGGGGACGAGACTTTTTTGTTTAGGTCCGCTATTCCACGTTTGCTGTTCAGTTGTTTTAGTTTCTAGTATTTTTAGTTTCTAGTATTTTTAGTTTTGAAAGGACTTAGCCATGCGCGTAAAGGATACTCTTAACCTGGGCAAGACCAAGTTCCCAATGCGCGGCAACCTGCCTAAGCGGGAAGCTGAATGGGAAAAGCAATGGGAAGACAATAAGCTGTATGAAAGACGTTTGAAGCTTAACGAAGGCCACGAACGCTTTGACCTGCACGATGGCCCACCATTTGCCAACGGGAACATCCACATGGGTCACGCTTTGAACAAGATTACCAAGGACATCATCGTCCGGACCAAGAACATGGAAGGCTACTATGCCCCATACATTCCTGGCTGGGATACCCACGGCCTGCCAATTGAGCAGCAATTGACCAAGCAGGGCGTTGACCGCAAGACCATGGACCGGGCTGCTTACCGGGAGCTTTGCCGGCAATTTGCCATGGAACAGATTGAAAAGCAGCGGACTGACTTCAAGCGCCTGGGCGTAATCGGCGACTGGAAGCACCCATACATTACCTTGCTGCCGGAATTTGAAGCAGCTGAAGTCCGCGTCTTCGGCAAGATGTACGAAAATGGCTACATCTACCAAGGCAAGAAGCCAGTCTACTGGTCATGGTCAAGCGAATCAACCCTGGCTGAAGCCGAAGTTGAATACCATGACGTTGAGTCCCCATCCATCTACATCTCCTTCCCAGTCAAGGACGGCAAGGGCAAGCTGGATGAAAAGGACACCTACTTCCTGATTTGGACGACTACTCCATGGACCATCCCTTCAAACCAAGGGATCGCCGTCAACCCGAAGTTTGACTACTCAGTCGTCAAGGTTGGCGACCGCCGCTACGTTGTCGGCACTGACCGCCTGGAAGCCGTAGCCAAGATCTTGAACTGGGAAGACTACGAAGTCGTTCAGCACCTCAAGGGGACTGACATGGAATACATGGTGGCCAAGCACCCATACATCGAAGGCCGCGAAAGCCTTTTGATGGAAGCCGTCTACGTTACTGCCGAAGACGGTACCGGCTTGGTCCACACCGCTTCCGGCTTTGGTGAAGACGACTACAACACCGCCATGCGCTATGGCTTCAAGGTGCTTTCACCAATGGACGCCAAGGGCTGCTTTACTGAAGAAATCCCTGACAAGGACTTGATTGGCAAGTTCTACACGGATACCAACGAGATCGTCAAGGACAAGCTGGCCGCTGCCGGCAATCTGCTTCACTACAGCACTTTTGTCCACTCAGCCGCCCACGACTGGCGGACCAAGAAGCCAGTCGTCTACCGGGCAACGACCCAATGGTTTGCGTCAATTTCCAAGTTCAGAGACCAGATTTTGGACCAGATCGAAAAGACCAGCTTCTACCCATCATGGGGCAAGACCCGTTTGTACAACATGATCAAGGACCGCGGCGACTGGGTAATTTCCCGCCAGCGGGCCTGGGGCGTGCCATTGCCAATCTTCTACGCTGAAGACGGCACGGCGATCGTAACTCCAGAAACCATTGACCACGTTGCCAACCTGTTTGCCAAGGAAGGGTCAAATGCCTGGTTCACCCACCCAGTAGAAGACCTGCTGCCAGCCGGCTTTACTTCCGAGCACTCACCAAACGGCAAGTTCACCAAGGAAACCGACATCTTGGACGTTTGGTTCGACTCAGGGACGTCATGGGCCGGTACCCGGGCTTTGGGCGCCGACATGGAATACCCGACCTCAATGTACCTGGAAGGGTCCGACCAATACCGTGGCTGGTTCAACTCAAGTTTGATCACTTCCGTTGCCACTAACGGCGTGGCTCCATACAAGTCAATCCTGTCCCAGGGCTTTACCTTGGATGACAAAGGCCGCAAGATGTCCAAGTCCCTGGGTAACGTCATCGTTCCTAACGAAGTCATCGCCAAGATGGGGGCGGAAATCATCCGCCTGTGGGTTGCTTCAGTTGACGCTTCCGGTGACGTGGCGGTTTCAATGGATATCTTCCGCCAAATGTCAGAAGCCTACCGGAAGATCAGAAACACCTTCCGCTTCATGCTGGCCAACACCACTGACTTTGATCCGGCCAAGAACCGGGTGGCCTACAAAGACATGCGCTCAATCGACAAGTACATGGAAGTGAAGCTGAACGACCTGATCGCTGAAAGCCGGGTAAGCTATGACAGCTACGACTTCAACGACGTCTACAAGTCAGTCTTCAAGTACATCACCAACGACTTGTCCGCCTTCTACCTTGACTTTGCCAAGGACGTTCTTTACATCGAATCCAAGGATTCCTTTGCCCGCCGGTCAATGCAGACCGTGATCTACGACACGGTAGTCAAATTGGCCAAGATCCTGGCGCCAATTCTGCCGCACACCATGGGTGAAGTTTGGCAATACCTCAAGGAAGATGAAGATGACGTCTACCTGGCAAACTTCCCTGAAGTTGCCGACTACCCGGATGCAGACGAACTGAAGGCCAACTGGCACGAATTCATGAAGCTGCGGGACGACGTCCTTAAGGCTTTGGAAGAAGCCAGAAACTCCAAGCTGATCGGTAAGTCATTTGAAGCCAGCGTGACTGTCTACCCAGATGACGAAGTCAAGCAGGCCTTGGAAGCCATTGGCGATGAAGACTTCCGCGAAATCTTAATCGTTTCTGACCTGAAGTTTGGCCAAGGGGAAGCTCCAGCCAGCGCCCAAAAGCTGGACCACTCCAGCGTGGCCGTTAGCCATGCTGAAGGCGAGGTCTGCCCACGCTGCCGGATGTACAGAAGTGACGTCGGCGTTGACGCCAAGCTGCCAGAATTCTGCGGCCGCTGCGCCAAGATCATTGAAACCGACTTCCCAGAAGCCGTAGAGGAAGGTTTTGAAAACTAATGCGCACGGGAGTTGTAAAGCAGTTTGAGCCAAAGGCCAGCTTTGGCTTCATCGAAGACGACCAAAACCACAAGTCATATTTCGTCTTTTATACCGCCATCAAGGAGGAGGGCTATAAGAGACTGGAAGCAGGCCAGCGCGTGCGCTATCAGCTGGCTCAGGGCAAGAACGGCCTGCAATGCATCAATGTTTACTTGGCCAAAGACTAAGCAAAGGAATTAATGTATGGAATTAAAGGAAACTGAAGTTTCGTCCAAAGAGCTTTTCCATGGAGGCTTCATCTCCCTTCATGTGAATACGGTGCGGCTGCCAAATGGCAAGACCGCTACCCGCGAGCTTGTCGACCATGGTCCAGCCGCCGCGGCCATCTGCATCAACGACCAAAAGGAGATGCTCCTGGTTGAGCAGTGGCGTGAGGCCATCAAGCAGCTCACGCTCGAAATTCCAGCCGGAATGATCGACGACACTGACGTGAGTCCTTTGGATGCAATGAAACGGGAGTTAAATGAAGAAGGCGGCCTCAAGGCCGACTATTGGGAGCAGGTGGCGGAATTCTACACCTCTCCCGGCTTTAGCAATGAAAAGCTGTACCTCTACTACTGCGATACGCTGACCGCAGCCGAAGACAAGGCGCCGCTTGACGACGACGAGTTTTTGACTGCCAGCTGGTACAGCTTGGAAGAATTGAAGAACCTGTTGACAGAGGGCAAAATCGTTGATGCCAAGACCATATACGCGATTTCCGTATGGGAAAACATGCTGCTGACCGGTTCAGAAGGTTAGAGGTTCCATGTCAGAGAAACGTTCAGACTACCGGCGCCGGCAGGCGCAAGAAAAAAGCCCTTGGCTTGATGATCAGGAGGAAGCAGCTGGTTCAGCTGCTTCTTCTGCTCATGGCCCAGGCAAAAGCAGACAAAATCAGCTAAAGACCAGCCTCTCCAGCGAGGACAAGGCGCAAAGGCTGAAAAAAAGACTAAACTTTGCTATCCTTATCGTGTGTCTATTAATCGTGGCAGTTTTGCTGATTTTGTTTAAGCTTTAAAATTGAATTGAGGAAATATATATGAAGATTGCGATCGTAGTACCAATGGCTGAAGAAGCCGAGTTTTATCGTCATTATTTTTCCTCTGAAAAGAAGGAAATGTTCGGTTCGACAGAATTCGAACATTTTTCTGTTCAGGGGAATGATCTCTACCTGGGGCTGACGGGGATCGGCAAGGTCCAGGCGGCGATGAACCTGTCCAGCCTCCTGGCCTGTGAGAAAATCGACCTGGTCATTTTGACCGGGTCAGCAGGCTCTTTGCAAAAGGACGTCCACCGCAAGGACCTGGTCTTGCCAAACGCCTTTGCCTACCATGATGCCCACAATACCAGCGCCGGCAACTACGTTGAAGGACAGATCCCGCAAGAGCCCGCGCGCTTCCTCCTGGACAGCCCGGAAAGAGAAGACTTCAAGCACTACCTGCAAAGAAAGGGCGTGGCCTACAAGGAAGGGCTGGTAGTCACTGGCGATTCCTTCATTTCTTCGCAAGCCCAAAAAGCCGCGATCCTGAAGAACTTCCCAGACGCCCTGGCCGTTGAAATGGAAGGGGCGGCCTTTGCCCAGGTTGCCTACCACTTTGGCACCCCGCTGATTGCCCTGCGCGCGATTTCCGACAATGGCGATGAGAATGCCGACAGCGATTTCGTGGCCTTTGTCAAGGAAGTTGGCGCCAAGGCAGCTGAACTGATTGTTGACTATCTGAAGGAGAACAAGCTTTGAGTTTAAGCAAGAACGTTTATTTGGACAACGCGGCCACGACCCCGATGTCACCAAGCGTGGTCGACCTGATCGCGGATGAGATGCGAAATGATTTCGGCAATGCCTCAAGCACCCACAGTTTTGGCCGCGAGGCTAGACGCGTGGTTGAGCATGCCCGCCAGACCATTGCCAAGGCGATCAACGCCAAGGATCAGGAGATCATCTTTACTTCAGGCGGGTCTGAATCAAACAACACCGTGATTTTTGGCGTGGCTGAAATGCGGCAAAAAGCGGGCAAGCACCTGATTACGACCAAGATTGAGCATGAGTCAGTCTTGAAGTCCATGCAGCACCTGGAAGAACTGGGCTTTGACGTGACCTACCTGGACGTGGACGAGACGGGCCACATTGACCTGGACCAGCTTAAGGAAGCCTTGACTCCAGACACGATTCTGGTGTCGGTCATGGCCGTCAACAACGAGGTCGGCTCAGTCAACCCGCTCAAGGAAATCGGCGAGATCGTCAAGGACTCCAATGCCTACTTCCACGTTGATGCCGTTCAAGGCCTGGGCAATATCGACATTGACGTCCAGGACATGAACATCGACTTTTTGTCAACGTCAGCCCACAAGATCAATGGGCCCAAGTTCTTGGGCTTCCTGTATGAGCGCGACGGCATCCGCGTGCCCAACCGGATTTACGGCGGGGACCAGGAAATGAAGCGGCGGGCCGGCACGGAGAACGTGCCTGGCATTGCCGGCTTTGGCAAGGCAGTTGAAGAAGTGCAGGAAGTGGCCAAGGCTGACCTGCAGGCCAAGTATGCCGGCTTTCAGAAGCTGATCCTGGACACGCTGGACCAAAACGGGGTGGCATATGAGGTCAACAGTCCCTTGACTGGCCTGGTTTCCCACCACGTCTTGAATCTCCGCTTGAACGGGGTGTCCACCTATGTCCTGATTGCCAACTTGGACCTGGCCGGCTTTGCCGTCTCTGGCGGCTCAGCCTGCACGGCCGGCAGCCTGACCCCATCGCACGTTTTGACCGCGATGTTTGGGGCCAAGTCGCCGCGGGTCAGCGAATCAATCCGGGTATCCTTTGGCCGCTACAACACGGCTGAGGAAGTCCAGGCCTTTGCTGACGCCTTGGTGGAAATCGTGGAAAAGATCAAGGCCCGGCAGGCCAAAGACTAAATGGTTGCTTTTTTAAGCAGAGTTACTTACAATTTACAAGTGAGGTTTTTACTTTATGGCAAATACTGTGAATATCAATGGCGACAAACGCAAGTTTACCCTGGCACCAGACATCAAGCTCTACGCCTTGATCGATGCCGGCTTTCAAAAGACGCCGCGCGGCAATTTCGTGTACAAGCATCCGCTTTACAATGAATCGCCATACAACGCGACGACGGAGCTGAAGATGACCGTCACCAGCGACTTGAGCCGCCTGACCATGGTCGTCACTGATCCTAGCGGCCTGCAGAAAGTAAACATCTTTAAGAGCAAGCAGCTGGCACCTACGGTGGAGCTTTTGGACTATATCCTAAAAGACCTCGAGGACCGCAAGATTTTAGTAGAAGTTAAGTAAAGGATTGAATTTGCATGGTTGACAATAGCAAGATTAGAGTCGTTGTTGGGATGAGCGGCGGGGTGGACTCATCAGTTTCCGCCCTGCTGCTCAAGCAGCAAGGCTATGACGTCGTCGGCGTCTTTATGAAGAACTGGGACGACACTGACGATGACGGTGTTTGCACGGCTACGGAAGATTACGAAGATGTCAAGAAGGTTGCTGACAAGATCGGCATCCCTTACTATTCGATCAACTTTGAAAAAGAATACTGGGAGCGGGTCTTCCAGTACTTCTTAAAGGAGTACAAGGCGGGCAGAACGCCAAATCCCGACATCATGTGCAACACGGAAATCAAGTTCAAGGCCTTTTTGGACTACGCGATGAACCTGGATGCCGACTACCTGGCCATGGGCCACTACGCCAAGACGGTCAAGGATGAGAACGGGCTCGTGCACATGATGCGGCCAAAAGACGGGAACAAGGACCAGACCTACTTCTTGAGCCAGCTGACTCAAGAACAGATCAAGAAGGCCATCTTCCCCCTGCAGGATCTGACCAAGCCGCAAGTCCGCAAGATCGCGGAAGAAGCCGGCCTGGCCAACGCCAAGAAGAAGGATTCAACCGGGATCTGCTTCATCGGCGAGCGGAACTTCAAGCACTTCCTGAGTGAATTTTTGCCAGCCCAAGGCGGCGACATGGTGACCCCGGACGGCAAGGTCGTTGGCCACCACGCCGGCTTGATGTACTACACGATCGGCCAGCGGCAGGGCTTGGGCTTGGGCTCAACCAAGGAATCGACCGCGCCGTGGTTTGTCGTTGGCAAGGACCTGAAGACCAACCAACTGATCGTTGAGCAGGGCTACGACAGCCCGCGCTTGTACGCGACCAGCCTGAAGGCCTCCGGGATGACCTTCTTTATCGGCAACCCGGACCATGACCTTGAATTCAAGGCCACGGCCAAGTTCCGCTACCGTCAGTGCGACGTGGGCGTGAGCGTGAAGTACCACGCCAGCGACCGGACGGCCGACGTCTACTTCGACGAGCCAGCCCGGGCAGTGACGCCAGGCCAAGCCTTGGTTTTGTATGACGGCGAGGAATGCCTGGGCGGCGGCAACATTGATGCTGCCTTCCAAGGCGACCAGCAGATGCAGCTGGTCTAAAAAATCAGCAGAATTGCCAGAGATGGGACCAATTTGGTCCCATCTTTTTTCGTTTGCTTTGGCCCTTTTGCCGGAGATTGCTATAATAGTAGCGATAGTTACGAGAGGCGATAAAAATTATGGAAATTTATTTTGTAAGACACGGCAAGACTGAATGGAATTTGGAAAGGCGCTTCCAAGGCGGGCACGGGGATTCCCACCTGCTGCCGGAAAGCTACGCCGACATTGAAAAACTGGGCAAGTACCTGCGCAAGACCAAGTTCCGGGCCGTCTATGCCAGTCCCCTGGAAAGGGCGCGGACCACGGCCTTGAAGCTGGAGGAGGCCATGAACTGCAGCCTGCCCGTTCATATTGACGAGCGCTTGCGGGAGATGAACCTGGGCAAGATGGAAGGCGAGAAGTTCGACAAGATCGCCGAGCTTTATCCAGAACAGATTGACGACTTCTGGCACCACCCGGAAAAGTTCGATGCCGCGTCAATCGATGCTGAATCCTACCCGCACGCCATGGAGCGCGGCCTGTCATTTGGCCGGGAAATGTCCATGAAGTACCCGGGCAAGGAAGACAAGATTCTGGTCGTCAGCCATGGGGCGGTTCTGTCTGCCATCATGGGGGCGCTTTTGGGCTATGACGTCAAGCACGTCAGACAGAACGGAGTCATCTACAACACCAGCGTGACCATCCTGGCCAGCCGGCCGGACGGGCAGTACTTTGACCTGGTCAAGTGGTCCGACGTCACGCCTTTAGGCAAGCAAATGTCAGAAACGGATGGACTCTAATGGATAAGCAGATCGCTGAACTGTACGCGGACGGCAAGGTCAACGAGGCCATTCACGCCTTGATTGGAAAAATCGATGCCGATCCGCGCGAGACCGACAACTACCTGCAGCTGGCTTCCTACCTCTTGGAGCAGGGCAGCCCGGAGCAGGCGCAGAAGCTCTTGGTCCAGGCCAAGGGTTTAATCAAAAATCCCCAGGACGTGGACTATGACTTGGCGGTTGCCTACTATGCCCAAGGGGAGTTCAATAAGTCCCTGGCGCTTTTGAATCAGATTCCCAATGATGACGACACCCTTTACCAGAAGGCCTTGGTCTACCTGAAGACGGGACAGAATGAGAAAGCCCTGGCCCATGCCTTGTCCATCAAGCGGGTGGACGACCACGTGAAGGAGCTCTTAGGCGACATCTGGCTGGCCCTTGGCGAGCTGAAGGCGGCCAGTGCTTCTTATGCCAGCATTCCGGAAAAGCAGCGGACGGCCAAGGTCAATTTCCTCCTGGGCGTCAGCTGGCATGGCCGCGACCGGGACCGGGCGGAGAAATTTTTTGCCAGGGCCAAGAAAATGGATTCCAAGTACTACAAGCAGGCCCGGGACCAATATGCCAGCATCATGAAGCTGGTTGCCGGCAAGGACAAGAAGGAGCAGTAGCATGACCGAATTTACCGGAAAACTGAAAAGCATCATCTTTGAGAGCGCCGACAGCCTCTTCAAGATTTTGGTCGTGGAGATCCAGGGCGAATTGGCTGACTACGCTGATGACGAGATCAAGGTGACCGGCAATTTCGGCGACCTGGAGGAAGACGGGGACTACCGCTTCAGCGGCCAGCTGGTTGAGCACCCCAAGTACGGGACCCAGTTTCAGGCTGACTCCTGCACGCGGGTTTTGCCCAGCGAAAGCGGCGGGGTGGAGAAGTACCTGGCCAGCGACAAGTTTCCCGGGATCGGCAAGAAGGCGGCGGAAAAGATCGTCCAGGCCCTGGGGCCAAATGCCCTTAAGCTTTTGCAAAGCGACCCGGCCAAGATTGACCAGCTGGGCCTGAAGCCCAAGCAGAAGCAGAGCCTCTTAAACGGCCTGCGGGACACGGACAACCTGTCGGAAATGCTGGTGGAATTGGCCAACTGGGGCATCAATAAGCGGACCGCTGGCCAGCTCTACAAGAAATACCATGAGCAGGCCCTTTCCAAGCTGCAGGAAGACCCCTACGCGCCTTTGGGGGACGTGTCCGGCTATTCCTTCAAGGCCGCGGACCGCTTGGCCCAGCACTTCGGGATCGCTTCGAATTCGCCAAGGAGGGCCCAAGGGGCGGTAATTGAGGTTTTGAGCCTAGCCTTGACCCGGGAGGGGGATACCTACGTGCTTTTGGACAAGCTGGTTCAAGATACGGTCAGCCTCCTGCAGGTTGAAGACTACGATTTGGTGGCGGAAGCCGTCAATGCCCTGCAAGAGCAGGGCAAGGTCGTGGTCCAGGAAAACCGGGCGGCCCTAGGGTCAGCCTTTAAGATTGAAGCGGAAATCACGGAAGAGCTGGAGCGGGTCAGCCAGCCACTGAAGAATGCCTATTCCGCCCGCGCGGTCGATCGGGCAATTGCCCACGCAGAAGCAAGCCTGGGCATCACTTATGATGAAGAGCAAAAGCAGGCGGTCAAAAACGCGGTAACCCAGCCCCTGTCAATTCTGACTGGGGGGCCGGGCAGCGGCAAGACGACCATTATCGATGGGATCCTGCTCGCGCTCAAGGAACTGGCCGATCTGGACGAAGAAGAGGCGGAAGAAGACTTCCTTTTGGCCGCGCCGACCGGCCGGGCCGCTAAGCGGATGAGCGAAGTGACCGGCTATGAGGCCAAGACCATCCACCGCCTGATTGGGCTGGGAATTGACGGGACGGAGCTTGACGACTTGAAGGAGCTGGAAGGGGCCATTTTGATCATTGACGAAATGTCCATGGTTGACATTTACCTCTTCAAGAAGCTTTTGTCCTGCATCAGCTATGTTTCCCATATCGTTTTGGTGGGGGACAAGGACCAATTGCCATCAGTCGGGGCCGGGAACGTCTTCAGTGACCTGATTGCCTGCCAGCACTTTCCGACGGCTAAGTTGACGGTCGTGCACCGGCAAAAGGACGGGTCAACCATCATTCCTCTGGCCCACGCCGTCAACGAGGGCAAGGACGACCAGCTTTTGTTCCAAAAGACCAAGAGCTACTCCTTTATCAAGTGCCCGCCCAGCCAGGCCGCGTCCGTTGTCGGCCAGATTGCCGCGGCAGCCTTGAAGAGCGGCTTTCCGGCTGACGACATCCAGGTCTTGGGGGCCATGTACCGGGGGGATGCCGGAATCAACCGCCTCAACGACGTCCTGCAGGAAGTCTTGAATCCGCCTCAGGCCAAAAGCAAGCTCTTGCAGGTGCACGATGAGGTCTTCCGGGCCGGCGATCGGATCCTGCAGCTGCAGAATGATCCGGAAAAGGGCATCTTCAACGGGCAGATTGGCAAGGTCATTGCCGTCAACCCTGAGGACAAGGAAGAGCGGCTGCTGGCCAATTTTGACGGCAAAGAGTTGGCTTTTGCCCCTAACGACCTGAACAACCTGACCCGGGCCTACGCGGTCACCATCCACAAGTCCCAAGGGTCAGAATTTCCACTGGTGATTCTCTGCTTGACCATGCAGAACTTCATCATGCTCAAGCGGAATCTGTTGTACACGGCCATTACCCGGGCTTCAAGCAAGCTGGTAATGGTCGGCGATCCGCGGGCCTTCTCGCAGGCGATGAAGCAGGAAGGCAACCAGCGGCAGACCAGCCTGGTCTATTTGCTGCGGGAGAAGTTTGGCGAGCCAGCGGAAGAAAAGGCAGCAGCGCCAATTTCTGAAGCGGCAAAGGCAGCGCCGGCAGAAGAAAAGGCAGCCGCCTATCTGACGCCGGAATTGATTCATTCGGGCATGATTTCGCCGATGATCGGGATGGAGGAGCTTACCGCCGGCTGCGAAAATCTGCAAGAAGTCATTGCCAAGCGCGGCCAATAAGCACTGGCATGAAAAAAGACTGCATTGACTCATTTTGAGCTAATGCAGTCTTTTTGCGAAAATGTCCGCCATAAATTGCAACAGTTTGGCAATTTGTTTCCTGGCAGCTGACGGCAGGCAGCGAGTGTGGTATCCTCTAAGTATTGGTTACAAAAAGTAAGTATCTTTAGCTAACCATGTGCAAAGGCAGCGTATTTTTTCTTGATTGTCTCTTACCATTTATTACTTTTATCTTGGAAAAATACGCATTGAGGAGAAAACAATGAAGCAAGTCAAGAACATTATCATCGGCTTTGGCAAGGGGGGCAAGACCCTGGCCAAGTATTTGGCGGGGCAGGGCGAAGAAGTCCTGGTCATTGAAAAGTCAGCCCAAATGTATGGCGGCACCTGCATCAACATTGCCTGCCTGCCCTCTAAGCGCCTGATCATTGAGGCCGCTGAGGGGACGGAGTTCGTTGACGCGGTCGGCGAAAAGAATAAAATGACGGCCTTCTTGCGGAACAAGAACTATCACATGCTGGCTGATGAACCAAGCGTCACGGTCTTGGACGGAACCGCGAAATTTACTGGCAGCCACGCCGTGAGCGTGCTGACCAAAAATGGGCAGCGGGAAGACTTTACTGGCGAAAGAATTTTCATCAACACGGGTTCTTTGCCGATGATTCTGCCCGTCCCTGGCTTAAAGTCCAGCAAATTCCTGCTGGATTCAACTGCGGCCATGAATCAACAAGAGCTGCCTAAGCGGCTGCTCATCATCGGGGCAGGCTATATCGGCTTGGAATTCGCGGCCATGTTTGCTAAGTATGGCAGCCAGGTAACCGTGCTTGAACACAATCCGGTCTTTTTGCCTCGAGAAGACGAGGACATTGCCGCTTTAATCAAAAAAGACCTGGAAGACTTGGGCGTCAAGTTCATCTTAGGGGCTGACCTCAAGGGCGTCGCTGATGGAGAAGCGGAGGTCAGCTTGACTTACGAGCTGGCTGGCCAGGCAAAAGTCATCAAGGGCGACCGCGTTCTGGCCGCCACTGGCCGCAAGGCCAATACGGCCGGCTTGGATTTGGAAAAGGCCGGAATCCAAGTGGATGAGCGGGGCAATATCAAAGTCGATGACCAATTAAAGACCACGGCGAAAAACGTCTGGGCGCTGGGGGACGTCAAGGGTGGCCTGCAGTTTACGCCCATTTCCCTGGATGACTTCCGCATTATCAAGGACCAGCTGCATGGCTCAGGCCAGCGTCGCGTCAGCGACCGCAAGGTCTTGCCGTACAGCGTCTTTATCGATCCGGCCTTGTCAGCCGTTGGCTTGAATGAAAAAAGCGCCAAGCAGGCAGGAAAGAACTACCAGCTCTTCAAGCTGCCGGTCGCGGCGATTCCCAAGGCCCGCGTTGCCAAGGACCCGCGCGGGCTCTTCAAGGCACTGGTTGATCCGGAGACTGGCCTGATCCTGGGGGCAACTTTGTATGGAATTGAATCATATGAATTGATCAACCAAATCGCGCTGGCCATGCGGGCTGGCCTGCCATATACCGTTCTGCGGGATGCCTACTATACCCACCCGACGATGAGCGAGGCCTTTAACGACCTGTTCAAGTAAGACTGGCCACAAGCCGCAAAAATAAAGCAAAAAACAAAATAAAACAAAAAAGAGTGAAGCACAGCTTCACTCTTTTTCTTGTGGCTATTAAGCTTTATTTCTTTTCAACCAGCATCGGCAGGATCATTGGCCGGCGCTCAGTCTTGGAGTACAGGAAGTCCTGCAGGTTGTCGATGATGGCCTTGCGGATCTCGCTGTCCTTTGGCTTTTCCTTCTTAGCCATTTCCGTCTTCAGGACATGGTAGACATGCTTTTGGGCGGCGTTGATCAGGTCTTGGGATTCGCGCATGTAGACAAAGCCCCGGCTGAGGATGTCTGGCCCGGCCAAGACCCGCTTGTGCTTGTAGTCAACGGTGGCCACGGCCACTACCAGACCTTCTTCAGACAGGATCTGCCGGTCGCGGACCACAATGTTGCCAACGTCAGCCGCGCCAGAAGTATCGACGAAGACGTCCTTGACGTGGATGTCGCCAGCGATTCTAGCGCCTTCAGGGCCAAAGCAGACTACTTCACCATTCTTCAAGACGAAGGTGTTTTCCTTAGGCACGCCAGCTTGCTGAGCCAAGTGGGCGTGCACGACCTGCATGCGGTATTCGCCGTGGACAGGAATCATGTACTTCGGCTTGGCCAATTCCACCATCAGCTTCAGTTCTTCCTGGCCGCCGTGACCGGAAGTGTGGACATTGTTGATGCGGCCATGAACGACGTTGGCGCCGCCTTCCATCAGCTTGTTGATCAGGTGGTTGACGCTCAAGGTGTTGCCTGGAATTGGGTTGGATGAGAAGATGACCGTGTCCTTTGGCTTCAGCTTGATCTGCCGGTGGGTGCCGTTGGCGATTCTGGACAAGGCGGCCAGGGGTTCGCCTTGGCTGCCAGTACACAGGATCATGACCTTCTCAGGCGGCAGGGAGTTGATGGTTTCCGCATCGACGATCAAGCCGTCTGGCACATGCAGGTAGCCCAGGTCAATCCCGTTTTGGATGCCGTTTTCCATGCTCCGCCCGAAGACGGCAACCTTGCGGCCAGTGTCGATCGCGGCCTTGATGGCTGTTGAGACCCGGTAGAGGTTGGAGGCGAAAGTGGCAAAAATAATCCGTCCCTTGATCCCGGTGATGATATTGTGCAAAGAGCCGGCGACAAAACGCTCAGACTTGGTAAATTGCGGCACTTCAGCGTTGGTCGAGTCAGAGAGCAGGGCCAAAACGCCTTCTTTGCCCAGCTGGGCCATTCTTTGGAAGTTTGGTGCCGGCTGGTTCATGACTGGCGTCAAGTCGAACTTGAAGTCGCCAGTAAAGACCACCGCCCCAAGCGGCGTGTGCACCGCGATCCCCAAGGTGTCGGGGATGGAGTGGGTGGTTCTGAAGAAAGTGACTGACAGCTTGTCAAACTTGAGGACCGTGTCCTCGTATTCCTCATGAAGCTCAGTCTTGTTTAAAATCCCGTGTTCCTCGCACTTGCTCTTGATCAGGGCCAAGGCAAAAGGCGTGGCGTAAACTGGGATTTCCGGGATCTTTTCCAGCAGGAAAGGAATCCCGCCGATGTGGTCTTCGTGGCCGTGGCTGACAACCAGGGCCTTGATCTTGTCCCGGTTCTTGACCAGGTAGGAGTAGTCGGAGATGACATAGTTGATCCCTAAGAGGTCATCTTCCGGGAACTTGATCCCGCAGTCCATGATGACGATTTCATCCTGGTACTGGACGCAGTACATGTTTCGGCCGATTTCGTGCAATCCCCCAATAGCGAAAACGGCAACTTCGTTGTCCTTAATCTTCACTTGGCTTGTCAAAAGTGGTCAGCTTGAAGTCCGCGTGTTCTTGTTCGTACTTCAAGGAGTTGCCAGTCAATTCTTGGATGAGCTCAATGTTGTAGGGGGTGTTTTGTTCAACAAGAGTTCTAGCTTCTACCACATTGTCAGCTTCCATGTAGAGGGTTTGGGTGGTTTCTCTACGTGGGTTAACAATCTTGTTCTTCTGGTACAAAACTTTGTAGATCATAAAAATCTCCTTAAATATTTAGTTGTCGATTTGTTCTCAGTGAGAAATTTGTCAAAAATACTCAATAGCTAGATAAATTCTAACATATTTGCAAAAGCAAGTATAGAATAGGCGCTTTTGCAAAAGAGAAAAGATCCCAGCCGCCAGCAGGCAAGTGGGATCTTTAAAAATTCTTTTCAGGAAACTAAGCGATTACGATGGTATCGTCGTCCAAGGCAAACGGGTTTTCCTTGTTGATGCGGTCATAGAAGAGGTGACCGTTCAAGTGGTCGATTTCGTGGCCGGAAACGATGGCCGGGTAGCCCTTCAAGCGGATGGTCTTTTCCTCGCCGTCAACCGTCCAATAGTGGATGGTAACCTTGTTTGGCCGGGGAACGTAGCCGTCGATGACCTTGTCAACGCTCAGGCAGCCTTCGCCTTCAGCCAGGCAGGTCTTGCGGACTGATTCGGAAATGATTTCCGGGTTGACGTAGGTTTCCTTGAAGATGATTTCGCCCTTGTCGTTTGGAACCAGGAGGGCAGCCATTGAGACCCCTTCGCCGACCTGCGGGGCAGCCAGGCCAACGCCGGCCCGCAATTGGTGCTTAGCCGCGATCTTTGGATCTTGTGAGTTTACCAAGTATTCCATCATGTCGTCGGCCAGCTTCTTGTAGTGGTCAGACAATGGGAAGGTCAATTTCTTAGCAACTTGCCGCAGGACCGGATCGCCGTCGCGGACAATATCTTTCATTAAGATCAATGTAGGTTCTCCTTTTAATATAGTTTAAGCTTCGAGCTGATTTGCTTTTGGCCAGAATGCAAAATGATTTTGGCAAAAGCAGTTCTAATACTAGTTTAAACTAATGAGAAGTTGTTGACCAGCCCCTAAGGAGGTAGTACAATAAATGATTGTAAAAATTATCAACGATTACTTCGGCCAGCCTTATCATAAGAGGGCTAAAGGGAACTGTGATTAAATCACAGTTCTTTTTATGAGGAACGGGGAGGAAACATTTTTGGCAGATCAAAAGAGAAGAGAAAACATTAGAAATATCGCGATTATTGCGCACGTCGACCACGGTAAGACTACCTTGGTCAACCAGCTGTTGAAGCAATCCGATACTTTGCCAGAACACATGAACCTGGAAGACCGGGCAATGGACTCCAACGCCATTGAACGTGAACGCGGGATCACGATTTTGTCAAAGAACACCGCGGTTAAGTACAAGGATACCACGATCAACATCTTGGACACGCCAGGCCACGCCGACTTTGGTGGGGAAGTTGAACGGATCATGCACATGGTTGACGGTGCTTTGCTTTTGGTTGACGCCTACGAAGGCCCAATGCCACAAACTCGCTTCGTTTTGCAAAAGGCCTTGGAAGCCGGCGTTAAGCCAGTTGTCGTTGTCAACAAGATTGACCGTCCAGGCGCCCGTCCAGCTGAAGTCTTGGACGAAGTTCTGGAACTGTTCATTGAACTTGGCGCCAACGACGACCAACTGGAATTCCCAGTTGTCTACGCTTCTGCCCTGAATGGTACTTCAAGCTACTCAGACGACCCAGCTGACCAAGAAGAAACCATGGACCCAATCTTCGACACGATCCTGGAAAACATTCCTGCGCCGCTGGACAACGAAGACGAACCGCTGCAATTCCAGATCACCATGCTGGACTGGGACGACTACGTTGGCCGAATCGGCGTTGGCCGCGTCTTCCGCGGCAAGATCAAGGTCGGCGACGAAGTTACGGTGATGAAGCTTGACGGCACTAAGCAAAACTTCCGCGTGACCAAGCTGTTCGGCTACTTCGGCCTGAAGCGCAACGAAATCAAGGAAGCCAAGGCGGGCGACATCATTGCCATCAGCGGGATCAACGACATCTTCGTCGGCGAAACCATTGCTTCTAAGGATGAACCGGAAGCCCTGCCAGCCCTCCGGATCGACCCGCCAACCCTGCAAATGGACTTCGTTGCCAACGACTCACCATTTGCTGGCCGTGAAGGCAGCCAGGTTACTCCAGCCAAGCTGGAAGAACGCTTGATGCGCCAAACCCGGACTGACGTTTCCCTGAGGGTTGAGCCAACTGACCAATTGAACGCTTGGACTGTTTCCGGCCGTGGTGAGCTGCACTTGTCAATCCTGGTTGAAGAAATGCGCCGTGAAGGCTTTGAACTGCAATTGTCACGTCCAAAGGTTATCTACCGTGAAGTTGACGGCCAATTGTGCGAACCATTTGAAAACGTCCAAGTCGACGTGCCAGACGAATACGTTGGCTCAGTTATCGATGGCCTGTCCCAGCGCAAGGGTGAAATGCAGAACATGGAATCCAAGGGCAACGGCCAAACCCGCCTTGAATTCTCAGTTCCTTCACGTGGCTTGATCGGCTACAACAACGAATTCATGTCAGCCACTGGCGGCTACGGGATCATGAACCACACCTTTGCTGAATACAAGCCAGTCGTTAAGAACTGGAACCCAGGCCGCCGCAACGGTGCCCTGGTTTCCATCAACCAAGGTCAGTCAACCACTTACTCCCTGCAGTCAGTTGAACAGCGCGGTACCTTGTTCATCGGCGCCGGCGTTCAAGTCTACGAAGGGATGATCGTGGGGATGTCATCACGTGACCGCGACATTGCCGTTAACGTCACTAAGGGCAAGAACCTGACCAACACCCGTGCTGCCGGCAAGGACCACGCCGCAGCCATCAGAACTCCAAAGAAGATGACTTTGGAAGAATCAATCGAATTCCTGAACGATGACGAATACTGTGAAGTAACTCCAGAAAGCCTGCGCCTGCGCAAGAAGATCCTGAACACTTCAGAACGTCAAAAGTTCGACAAGAAGAAGGCCAAGACTGAAAGCAAGTAATTCTTGTTTTTTTCAGAAGTCTCTGCTTCAGCGATGAAGCAGGGGCTTTTTTGTTTTATAATAGTAAGCAACTATTGTTTTAAAGAGGGATCAAACGTGAACGAAAATCCAAAATTGGCCTGGCTTAAGAACAAGCTGCGGGGCATCAACTACCGCATCTTTCTGCCATACATCATTCTGATGACGATGGGGGTGGTTGCCGTCTACTCCGCCAGTTCAGAAATACTGATGATCAGCGGCCGGCCGGCTGCCTATTACGGAATGAAGCAGCTGGCGTATGCAATCATTGGCGTCTTCATCTGCCTGGGCTTATATTCCATCAAATTGGACTGGCTGCAGAACGGGCGGAACCTGTTTCTGCTGATTGCGCTGACCACGGGGCTGCTAGTCTATGTCCGCGTCTTTGGCCAGGCGGTCAACGGGGCCAGGGGCTGGATCAACCTGGGCGTAGTCAACGTGCAGCCGCTGGAACTAGCCAAGCTGGCCTTGATCCTGTATCTGGCTGAAATGCTGGCCAAGGCCGACGGGCACCTGGTTCCCGGGCACATCATGGAGCGGCTGCTGCCGCCGGCGATCATCGCCGGGTTCATGATGTTCCTGGTCGTGATTGAGCCAGACTTCGGCGGGACCGCGATTCTGTTTTTCCTGGTCGCGATCATGTACTCCGTTTCCGGGATTCCATCAGGCTACGCCCTGCTGAGCCTGTTTGGCATCGCCGTCTTGGTGGTCGGGGGCTTTTTCCTCATCGTCAAATGGAATCCGGACTTTTTGCAGCACGTCTACGTCTTCAAGCGTTTTATCGCCTTTTTGAACCCATTCAAGACGGCAGCCAATGAAGGGGCCCAGCTGGTCAACTCCTACTACGCCATCCACAATGGCGGCCTCTTTGGGGTCGGGATCGGCAATTCCATTCAAAAGCGGGGCTACCTGCCAGAGCCTTACACTGACTTCATTTTGTCAATCATTGCCGAAGAAGTCGGCTCAATTGGGGCTCTCCTGGTTCTGGGCCTGCTGTTCTATCTCCTGATTCAGATTATGGAAAACGGCGTCAATGCTGGTTCCCAGTACACGTCTTTGGTCTGCTTCGGGGTTTCGGCCATCATGTTCTTCCAGATCCTGTTCAACGTCGGAGCCGTTTTGGGCTTGATGCCGATTACCGGGGTGACCCTGCCCTTTATTTCCTACGGCGGGTCCTCCCTCTTCGTCTTATCGGCCAGCATCGGCCTGGTCATGAACGTGGTCGCTGAAGACGACAAATTAAAAGCAAGGAAGCATAGCAATGAGCGTAAACCAAGAACTGTCTGAGCAAGACATCACCCAGCGCACGAGCCTGATCGTCTATCTGCGCAATGCCAGCAACGATCAATTCAAATTGCGCCGCTATGGGGACATCGTTTATTTTTCCAAAAAGCTGCACTACCTGGTGATGTACGTCAATGCCAGTGAGGCAGAAGAGACCGCTGTCCGCCTGCGCGCGCTCAGCTTCGTCAAGGGCGTGGACCTGTCCGCGGCTGACGAGCTCAAGCTGGACAACGAAGACACGGAAAAGCAGCTGACTGAAATGGCCAAGGAGGCCGAAGCCAAACTGGCCGCGGCCAACAATGGCGAAAGAAGCGAGGACTGGATCAAGTGAGAATCATTTCCGGCAAATATGCCAAGCGCAACCTGTTTACTTTGAAGAGCCAGAAGACCCGGCCAACCAGCGACAAGGTCAAGGAATCCTTGTTCAATTCGCTGGGCCAGTTCTTTGCTGGCGGCCAAGTTCTGGACCTGTATGGCGGCTCTGGCGCCCTGGGGATTGAGGCCGTGTCGCGGGGGTGTGACCATGCCGTCTTAAACGACGTCAGCCGGGCTGCAGTGGCCATCATCAAAAAGAACGTGGCCTTGACCAAGGAAGCGGACCGCTTTGACGTGACCAACATGCCGGCCAAGGTAGCCTTGAAAGTCCTGGCCCAAAAGGGCCGCAAGTTCGACCTGGTCTTTTTGGACCCGCCATATGCCAAGCAGCAGATGGTCAAGGATATGACGGTCATGAAGCAGCTGGACTTGCTCAATGACGGCGCGCTGGTCGTGGCCGAGACTGACGACCAGACCGACTTGCCGGCCATCGCGGGCTTTGACCTGCTGAAAGAGCACCATCTGGGCAAGACTTTAGTGAGATTCTATCGAAAGGCAGCAGAATGACGAACGCGCTTTTTCCCGGAAGCTTTGATCCGGTAACCAAGGGACACATGGATACGGTCGTGCAGGCGGCCAGAGCCTTTGACCACCTGTATGTGGTCGTGATGACCAATACGAGCAAGCAGCAGCTGTTCACGCCGGCGGAGCGGGCGGATTTTTTGCAAGCTGCGGTGGCTGAAGCTGGCTTGACCAACGTTACGGTCTTAGCCCGGCCAGCCCAATTGACGGTGGACTTGGCCCGGGAGCTGGGGGCTGACGTCTTGGTGCGGGGAGTCCGCAATAGCGCCGACTTCTTGTACGAGCAGCAGATTGCCGGGGTAAACGGCAAATTGGCGCCTGACCTGCCAACGGTCTTGTTTTTGGCCAAGCCGGAAAACGCGGCCGTTGCCTCCAGCATGGTCAAAGAAGTGGCCCGCTATGGGGGCCGGGTTGACCAGTTTTTGCCCAAAAAGGCCGCGGCGGCCCTGGAAAAGAGGCTGAAGAATGAAGATCAAGAACAAGAATAAGTTCGCCAAGCGGGCCAAAAAGCTCTTCCTGGGGGCTGCTGCCATCGTGGTCCTGCTGGTGGTGGCCCTCTTGCCAACCAAGTATGTGATTGAGGCGCCCGGGGCTGCCTTGCCGGTGGGCGACTACATCAAGACCAGCGGGGTGAAAAGCCAGAAGAACCTGTATCTGGTGACCGTCAGCGAGCGGCGGGCGGTCCTGGCTGACTATCTCTGGTCCTTTACCCAGCCTTATGAAGAGCGGTTGACCTGGGATGAGGCAACGGGCGGCACCAGCAGCGACCAATACGAGCAGCTGCAGGAATGGTACATGCAGACCAGCCAGCAGAATGCCATCTATTACGCGGCCAAGGCGGCCCATAAGCAGGCCAAGCTGAAGTACCAGGGGGTCTACGTAATGGCGGTCCAGAAGCGCTCGTCCTTTAAGGGCAAGCTGCTCATGGGCGACACCATTGTCGCGGCCAATGGACACAAGTTCCAGTCAACCAAGGGCTTCATGAGCTATTTGCAAAAACAGCGGATCGGCGACAAGGTCACGATCACGGTTTTGCGCTCCGGGCAAAAGAAGCGTTTTTCCGGTAAGATCGTCAAGGTCAAGGGGACCGGCAAGCCGGGGATCGGGATTTCCATGGTGGAGCGGGTGAAGGTGGAAACCAGCCCGAAGACCACGATTGAAGTCGGTGACATCGGCGGCCCGTCAGCCGGATTGATGTTCAGCCTGGGCTGCTACCAGAACTTTACGGGCAAGAACCTGGCCAAGGGCCACAAGGTGGCCGGGACGGGGACGATTGACGCCCAAGGCAAGGTTGGCATTATCGGCGGCGTGGACAAAAAGGTCGTGGCGGCCGACAAGGAGGGGGCAGAGGTCTTCTTTGCCCCAACCGACCGGACTGGCGGGGTCAAGAAGTCCCAGACCAACTACGCCGTAGCCAAGCGGACGGCCAAGAAGCTGGGGACCAAGATGAAGATCGTTCCAGTCGCTGATTTTGAAGACGCGCTGCACTACTTGGAGCAGCACTACAAATAAGGCCGGATTAAGCCAAATTCAATTAGCTGAAGAGCAAGCGCTCTTCAGCTTTTTTCTTGGCAAAATTTTTTGAAATTTTTTCGGTAAAAAGGGGGTGAAAATGCGTATTAGTAAGTGAGGTGATAAAAATGAAAAAAATCAATCCAGATCAGATCAAAGATTGGCTCCTGGACAAGAAGGTCTACGTCGTGGCCGTGGCTTTGGCCGCGGGAGCCTTCTTTTACTGGCAGCAAAAGCCGCAGCCAGCCGACAATTCAGCGCTCCTGAGCCAGACAAAGCTGCAGTCCAGCAGTCAGTCAGCGGCCAGCCGCCAGACGGGTGCCTCCAGCGCGTCAAGCGCAGCCAGCAGCAAAGTCGTCTGCGATATTTCCGGGGCAGTCAAGGAAGAGGGGGTCTATACCCTGAAAAGCGGCTCCAGGCTGCAGGACCTGATTGACGCGGCGGGCGGCTTGACTTCCCGGGCCCAGATCAAGGCCATCAACCGCAGCCTGCTTCTGCAAGACCAAGACAAGGTCTACATCCCCTATAAGGGGGAAAAGACCGCGGCAGCCCCAACGGCGGGGATGGCCAGCAATGCAGTTGCGTCCAGCTCTTCCAGCTCTTCCAGCTCATCCAGCCCAGCCGCGTCCAACGCGGCCGGCAAGGTCAACCTGAATACGGCCACGGCTGCTGACTTGCAAAAATTGAATGGGATCGGGGAAAAGAAGGCCGAACAGATTATTGCCTACCGGGAGCAAAAAGGGGGCTTTAAATCTATTGACGAATTAAAGGAAGTGTCAGGCATTGGCGACAAGACTTTCGACGCGCTCAAGGACCAAATTACGGTCTAGCCTGGAGGCGGGCTTTTTCTGCTTATGCGCGCTGTGCGCGGCTTCCCTGGCGGCCTGCATCTGCTTGCCCCAGCTGCCCAGCCGCCTGGCTGCGGGCTTGTTTGCGGCCTATTTTGCCGGCCTGCTTTGGCACAAGTATTCCAGTCTGCGCGCTTTGGCGACTGCACTTATGGCCATAATTGGCTTGGCTGTGCTTTTTGGCTTGAGAAAGCCCGCTCTGCTGACCCATGCTCCAGAGACGGTCCTCCTTTATCCCGATGAAGTTCAAGTCAAGGATGGCTGCCTGACCGGCATTGGGCATTTAAAAGACCGCAAGCTGGTGGTTTTTGGCAAGGCCGACGAGCAGCTGGAGGGATTGGTCATGTCCGGGCAGACCGTGCTGCTTGGTCCTGGAGAGGGCGAGATCAGCGAACTTGAGCCGGCGACCAACCAGGGGCAGTTTGACTACCGGACCTATTACGCGGCTAAAGGCATCAGCCAGCGGCTGAAGTTCACGGGCGCGGTCCTGGAAGGGACGAAAAATTCGCCAGTCGCCCGTTTGCACGGCCTGCGCCGAAAAATCGCCAGCCGCCTGGCGGCCTTGCCGCGCCTTTTGGCCTTTTTTGCCAGCGAGCTCCTGCTGGCCCAAAATCCCAGCCAGGAAAACGCGGTCAACATGAACAACTACCGGGACCTGGGCGTGATTCACATTTTGAGCATCTCAGGGATGCACGTGGGGATTTACGTCATGGCCCTGTCGCTGGCCTGTGCCTGGGGCCGGCTGACGGAAGAGGAGACTTTTGCCGTCTGCATGCTCTTTCTGGCTTTTGAGATCTTTTTAAGCGGCTGGCAGCCGGGCTTCATCCGGGCCAGCCTGACCTATGGCCTGCGGCAGGCTTTTTCCTTGAAAAAGGTCCAGGTGACCGGGGCGGACGTGCTGGGGCTGACTTTCCTGCTCCACCTGCTCGTCAGTCCCAGACTCCTGCTGTCGACGGGGGCTGTCTTAAGCTATGTCCTGGCTATGGGCTTGGTGCTGACGCCGGGGATGCCTAAGCTGGCCCAGTCCTGCTGGTTAAACCTTCTGCTAACCCCTTTTCTGCTCAAGAATTTTTACCAGATCAATATCTGCACGATTTTTTACAATTTCCTGGTGGTGCCCTACTTCAACTGGGTGGTCATGCCGGTCAGCTTGGCCAGTTTGCTTTTGCGGCCTTTTCCAGGAATCCTGCGGATCTTTGAAAGCATCTTGGAGCTGCTTGAGGGCTTGCTGGGGCAGATTTCCCAGCTGGGGATCGGCCGGCTCATTTTTGGCCAGATTACGGCCTTGCAGCTGGCGGGACTTTTCACGCTGACGGCCGCCATCTTGGCCTTACTTTCAAAAGCGCCAAGAGAGAAAGGTCAGACAAGGGCAAAGAAAAAGCTGACCGCTCGCGGTCAGCTGGCTAAGCGCCTGACATATGTCCTGGGCAGCTGCTATTTGCTCTTGTACCTGGGGATTCACTTTCCTTTGAAAGGGCAGGTGACCTTTATCGACGTGGGGCAGGGGGACAGCATTCTGCTGACAACGCCGCTTTTGCGCAAGGTCTACTTGATCGACACGGGCGGGAAAGTGGCTTTTGGCGGCCAAAAGCGGCCAAAGCCAAAGCCCCAGATTGAGTCGATTACCCTGCCTTTTTTGAAATCACAGGGCATCAGCAAGATCGATGCCGTCTTCGTCAGCCACCAGGATGCCGACCATGTCGGTGATCTGGGGCCGCTATTGAGTGAGATCCAGGTTGACCGTCTGTATTTTGGCAAGGGCCTGCTGGAGAATCCCGGCTTTCAAAAACGCCTGGCCGGGAGGATCAAGCAGACCAAGCTGGTGGAGCTGCAGGCCGGAATGCGGGTCTTGGATCAGGGCGGGCACGGAATCGACTTTCTGGTCCTGCATCCCTTGGCAGGGGGACCAGGCGAAAACAAGGACTCCCTGTCCCTGGCCTGCGGCTTGGCCGGCAAGACCTGGGCTTTTACGGGCGACTTGGACCAGGCCGGGGAGCGGCAGATTCTGGAGCGGATGCCCAATTTAAAAGTCGACTACTTCAAGCTGGGCCACCATGGCAGCGACACGTCGTCAGCTCCGGACTTCCTGCAAAGGATCAATCCCCAGCTGGTCTTTATTTCCGCTGGCCGCAACAACCGCTACCACCACCCTAAGCCGGAAACCCTGGCTGTTTTGCGCCAGCTGGGCATCCCCTATTATTCAACCCAGGACTGCGGGATGATCAGCTGGTACTATGGATTAGGCATTAAGCCATATTTTGCTTCCTTTCTGCGCGGCAGACTGCCGGCTGATCCGTAAATATGATAAAGTAAAGGTTAGCTTAGAGAAACGGAGTCCAGTCATGAGTCTATTGTCACTATTTTCCAACAGCCAGCCCAATAATCCCAACGTCCTCTTGCAGGGGCCGGATGCTTTTTTGAACGACTACTTGGCCCGCGACTACGTCAGCAACCCGCGTTTTGACGGCTTGGAAAAGGTGACGGTCGACTGTGAGGCGGACTCGCTGGATGATCTGGTGGCCGATTTGGCGGAAGCCAGCCTGTTTGCTGCCCAGAAACTGGTCTTGATCAAGAACCCAATTTTTTTGACTGGGAAAATGCCAGCCAAGTACAAAAAGCAGGCTGACCAGCTGCAGGCAATTTTTGACCATGTCGACCAGATTGACGATATTGTGGTCATCGTGGCCAGCTATGAGAAGCTGGACCGGCGCAAGAAGCTCACCAAGAGCGTGGAAAAGGGGCTGAACACGGTCAAGACGGCCGTCAAGTCCTATGAAAGCGGCAAGTTCATGCAGGCTCTGATCGCGGCGGAAGGCTACCGCATCGACCGGCCAGCCCTTGACCTGCTCCTTGAGCGCAGCGACCAGGTTGTCGACGCGGCCTTGGGCAACTACAACAAGCTGAAGGCCATCAGCAACTCGAAGACCATCTCAAAGGAATTGGTTGACCGGAACGTTGACATGAGCCTGGCCCAGAACGTCTTTGCCATCCTGGAGGCGGCTTTGGCCCACAACTACCAGGAAGCCAGCGACCGCCTGCAGGCGCAGCTTAGAGAAGGGACCTACCCGGTCCAGCTGGTGGCCGTCTTCATCAGCCAAGTTGAATTTTTGACCTGCGTCAAGGTCTTGAGCCAGCGGCGCAGAAGCGAAAGCGAGATCGTCAAGGAGCTGGGCGCCCACCCGTACCGGGTCAAGACGGCCCTGCGGACCCGCATTGGGGTCAAGCAGCTGGAGCGAATGCTGGGCCGATTGATCGACCTGGACTACAAGTACAAGAATGGGACCTACCGGGATGCCAAGGTCTTGGAGGTCTTCATCCTGTCTTGTTGAAGGACAGAAAAACAAAAAAGGAAAAATAAAAAGGACGGGAAACATTGCGTTTCTCGTCCTTTCTTGATTTCGTTGCTATTGATTACTTAGCAAGCTTAGCCAAACGACTCTTGTCACGGTTAGCCTTGTTCTTGTGGATCAAGCCCTTTGAAGCAGCCTTGTCCAATTCACGAACAGCAGCAAGGTGTAATTCGGAGGCGTTGTCTGCGCCAGCAGCTGAAGCAGCCTTGAACTTCTTGACAGCAGTTCTCATTTCGCTCAATTGAGCGGCGTTGCGCTTGTTAGCAGCAGCTTGGGTCTTAACACGCTTGATAGCAGATTTGATTTGTGGCATTAGATTCACCTCCAATAATTGTTTAAAATTCACTCAATTATTATACTTAAAGCCAGAGGGTTATGCAAGGTCAAATTTTGCTTTTTTTAAAAGCAATCGGCAGATTTGGCTTGCTTTTTTTCGAAAAACAGGTATCATTAAGTCTGTTATGAACCCCTAACGTTGTCTGCTCGCTCCACCTGACGGCGGACGCTGTTAATGGGCAATTTTTAATCAGAAAGGTGCAAACAGAATGGCTGTTTCAAAAGAAAGAAAGAACGAAATCATCAAGGAATACGCAACCCACGAAGGCGACACTGGCTCAGTAGAAGTACAAGTTGCTGTTTTGACTGAAGACATCAACAACTTGACTGAACACATGCGTCAACACTCACACGACCACCACTCATACGTTGGTCTGTTGAAGAAGATCGGTCACCGTCGTAACTTGCTTCGTTACCTGCAAGAAAACGACTTGGAACGCTACCGCGCATTGATCGCTCGCTTGGGTCTGCGTCGTTAATTCTGACGAAGATCGCGTTAAGAGGCTGGGTTTTCCCGGCCTCTTTTATTTTTGGCTTTTTCTTTTGTTTTTTCTGTCTGCCTTTCTTCGTTGCTGCTTTTAGCTGGCTAATTTTTTGCCAGGGCCTCTCGACTACCGCGGACATGATGTTTATGATAAAATTAATAAGATTCAAAACGTTGTGATCGCTTTAGATCCATATTTTTAAAGACAGTAATGCAATTAAGCTATTTATTTTGCGAGAAAAGGGGAGAGTCATGTCAGACCAACTAAAAATCATGATATTAAGTGGCGTGCGCGAACAGGGCAAGGATATGTTCGCCGTGCAAGTTAAGGACGAGATCTTCGTGCTTGATGCAGGGCTGAAGTACCCTGACAGCTCCTTGTTCGGGATCGACGTCGTGATTCCAGACATGGAATTCTTTAAGCAATACGGCGACCAGGTGGCGGGGATCTTCCTGACCCACGGGCATGCCGACTCAATCGGCGCCTTGCCGTATATCTTGCGCAACTGGGACATCCCGGTCTTCGGGTCCAAGCTGACCATCGAGCTGGCCAAGATTGACGTTCAAAGAGAAAACAAGCACAGAAACAATGACTTGTTCAACGTGATCGATGCCGACACGGAAATTGACTTCAAAAACGCGTCCGTTTCCTTCTTCCACACGACCCACTCAGTGCCTGACTCACTGGGGGTCGTAGTCCACACGCCAATGGGCGAGGTCGTCTATACTGGCGACTTCAAGTTCGATCCATCAGCCCGGCCGGACTACCGGACCGACATGGGTCGCTTGGCTGAAATCCAAGAGGGCGGCGTTTTAGCCCTGCTGAGCGACTCTTCAAACGCGGAAGCCAACTTCCCAAATGCCAGTGAGAATGAAGTCGGCACTTACATTACCAACGTCTTCCGCAATGCCAGCGGCAGAATCATCGTTGCCGCCAAGGCATCCAACCTCAACCGAGTGCAGCAGGTCATCAGCGCCGCGGCCGCGACTGGCCGCCGGGTTCTGCTGACTGGCCGGGACGTGGCCAAAATCGTGCACACGGCCATGAAGCTGGGCTACCTGGAAGTGCCAGACGGCTTGCTGATGAAGGTCAAGGAGCTCAAGGACGTGCCTGAAGAGAAGACGGTCATTCTGGAAACCGGCCGCATGGGCGAGCCGCTCCACTCCTTGCAGAAGATGGCCAACAACCGCCACCGGATGATCAAGATCCACTCAGGCGACCTGGTCTTCATCGCGACTACCCCGTCCCATGCCGTGGAAACCACGGTTGCCGTTACCAGCGACATGGTTTACCGGGCTGGCGGCACGGTCATTGAACTGGGCCGCAACATGCACACCAGCGGCCATGCTACTGGCCGCGACATCCAGACCATGATCGACCTGCTCAAGCCGAAGTTCCTGATTCCAGTCATCGGCGACTACCGGCTGCTGGAAAAGGTCAAGGATTTGGCCGAGGAAACCGGCATGCCGGCTGACAACGTCTTCATCACCCAAAACGGCGACTGCCTGGCCTATGATGAAAAGCGTGACCGCTTGGTCCGTGATGCTGCCGTGCCAGGCGAAGACACCATGATCGATGGCTCCGGCGTCGGCGACGTCGGCAATATCGTCCTGCGCGACCGGGAAGTCTTGTCAGATGACGGGATCTTCATTGCCGTGGTGACGATTGACCGCAAGAAGAAGAAGATCATTGCCGAGCCGCAAGTCACCAGCCGGGGCTTTGTCTACATCAAGGCCAACCACAAGCTGATGGAAGACTCAATTCAGGTCATCAAGGACGCCATCCAAGCCAACTTTGAACACAAGAAGTTTGACTGGTCTGAGCTCAAGCAGGATATCCGCAACAACCTGGAGAAGTTCCTCTACAAGCAGACCAACCGGCACCCAGTCGTTCTGCCAGTCGTAATGGAAGTCAACCAGAACCGCCACCGCGCGATGCAAAAGCGGACTGAAGACCAAAAGAAGGGCGAAGAGGCAGGCAAGCCCCAAAGCAAGAAGGGGGCCAAGAAGACCGGCAAGGCTGCTAAAAAGCACGCCCAAAACAAGAAGGCTCCGAAAAACGGCAAAGGCAAGCCTGGCCAAAAGCCCAGAAGCGCCAAGAAGACCGGCAAGCCCCAAGGACAGAAGGCAGGCAAGGAATAAGGATGACAAGCATTAGTCAAGCGAACCTGCTGGCTTTAGCCCGGACTTGTGAAGCCAAAGGCGACAGCGAAGGGGCCATTGCCAATCTAGAAGAGGCCCTGCGCTCTGGCTTTGACAATGCCGTAGGGGCTGAATTGGCGAAAGTCTATCGCCTTAACGGACAAGAAGATCAGGCATATGCCGTTTTAAAGACGGCGCCTGATCTTTTTTCTGACCAGGCCTTGTTTGAAGAATACCAGCAGACGCTAAAGGCCAATCACTATTTGATTGAAGCCTTGCAGGTCAAGCACCTCACCGGCGGCCAGGTGGAAATTCCGGTTGAAGCGGCCAGCTTGGCCCAGCAGCAAGAGATCATGCAGAATTTCCGCAAAGCCGCGGTCGTCACCAACGTCTACTATCAAAGCCTTTTCAAATTGGATTTGCCCAGCTACCTGCCCTTTGTCCAAAGCCTGCTGCTTGATCCAAGCCAGGGCTTTGCCTTGCGCCTTGCGCTTTGCGAGGATCTGGTCAAGCTGGGAATTGACCAGAAAATCAGCGTCTTGACCTTGGGCGAGGTCAAGTCCTTCCTGCCAAGCACGGCCAGCCTCTTGCGGCAAGACCCAGTCTACCGGGAGGCAATCGGCTCAGTGGCGGACAAGCTGCGCCGCCGGCCCAGCGAATTGCCACTATACTTGAATGAAGCCAACCTGGCGCTGGGATCTCTGTATCCGTTTATTGCAGACTATGTATCCAATCCGGATTCATTTGCCAAAGCCTTGCTGAGCTACTTGCAAAAGCAGGGCGGATTTGAGTATCAGGACCTGCTTGACCGGATCTATCAAAAAAATGCGGCCAGTTTTGAGTAAATTACTTTACATTTAGGGTGCATTTAGTATAATCATTTTTGGACATTTTCAAAGGAGATGCGCATTTCATACTAGCGTATCTCTGATGAAAGTAGTACAATATTCAACAGAGAATCATCCGTTAGTTTTGTCTCAACGGACTTCTTGTAAAATTTCAGGAGGGTCATTTTAATGGCAGAAAAAGAACATTACGTTAGAACTAAGCCACACGTTAACATTGGTACTATTGGCCACGTTGACCACGGTAAGACTACTTTAACCGCAGCTATCACTACTGTGTTGGCTAAGAAGGGTTTGGCACAAGCTGAAGATTACTCACAAATCGACGCTGCTCCAGAAGAAAAGGAACGTGGTATCACTATCAACACTGCCCACGTTGAATACGAAACTGAAAAGCGCCACTACGCCCACATGGACGCCCCAGGCCACGCCGACTACATCAAGAACATGATCACTGGTGCGGCTCAAATGGATGGTGCCATCTTGGTTGTTGCCGCAACTGACGGTCCTATGCCACAAACTCGTGAACACATTTTGTTGGCTCGTCAGGTTGGTGTTAAATACATCGTTGTCTTCTTGAACAAGTGCGACCTTGTTGACGACCCAGAATTGATCGACCTGGTTGAAATGGAAGTAAGAGACTTGCTTTCAGAATACGGTTACCCTGGTGACGACGTTCCTGTTGTTCGTGGTTCAGCTTTGAAGGCCCTTGAAGGCGATGAAGAAGCTCAAAAGAAGATCGAAGAATTGATGGACGTTGTTGACGAATACATCCCAACTCCAGAACGTGACACTGACAAGCCATTCTTGATGCCAGTTGAAGACGTCTTCACTATCACTGGTCGTGGTACTGTTGCTTCAGGCCGTATCGACCGTGGTACTGTTAAGGTCGGCGACGAAGTTGAAATCGTTGGTTTGGTAGAAAAGGTTCTTAAGTCAGTTGTAACTGGTTTGGAAATGTTCCACAAGACTCTTGACTTGGGTGAAGCCGGCGACAACGTTGGTGTATTGCTGCGTGGTATCGACCGTGACCAAGTTGTTCGTGGTCAAGTTCTGGCAGCTCCAGGCTCAATCAAGACTCACGAAACTTTCAAGGGTCAAGTCTACATCTTGAGCAAGGACGAAGGTGGCCGTCACACTCCATTCTTCTCAGACTACCGTCCACAATTCTACTTCCACACCACTGACATCACTGGTGAAATCGAATTGCCAGAAGGTACTGAAATGGTTATGCCTGGTGACAACACTGAATTCTCAGTTACTTTGATCAAGCCAGCCGCTATCGAAGTTGGTACTAAGTTCACTATCCGTGAAGGTGGTAGAACTGTTGGTGCCGGCCAAGTTACTGAAATTGACGACTAATTGATTAGTTCAATAATTTATTAGTTCTAACAGTAAGAAAAAGACGTTCTTCTCTGAAGAACGCCTTTTTTATTGTAAATATTCGCTATTTTGAGGCACTTTCATTGTTTTTTGCCCGTCTTTAAGGTAATATATTTAAAGTATGCAAAGTAGCAAACTCAAAATAGACATTGGAGGTATTTGATTAATGTCTGCTAATTGGAAAACCACCGGTAAGACCACTGGTGAACTTACTTTCGAAATTTCTCAAGATGAAGTAAAGAAGAGCTTGGACCAAGCTTTCAAGCGCGTCAAGAAGAACCTGCGCGTGCCTGGCTTCCGTAAGGGTCACGTTTCCCGCGTAATCTTTGACCAATACTACGGTGAAGAAGCACTTTACGAAGACGCTTTGAACATTGCTTTGCCAAAGGCTTACTCAGAAGCCGTTAAAGAAGCTGGCATCAAGGCTGTTGGCCAACCGCAAATCGCCCCTATCTCATTGGAAAAAGGCAAGGCTTGGGAAATGAAGGCTACTGTGACTGTCGAACCAGAAGTCAAGCTTGGCCAATACAAGGAAATCGAAGTTCCAAAGCAAAACACCCGTGTCTACCAAAAGGACATCGACGCTGAACTGACTAAGCGCCAAGAACAAAACGCTGAAATGGTCTTGAAGAACGGCAAGGCTGAAAACGGCGATACTGTTACGATCGACTACGTTGGGACTGTAGACGGCAAGGAATTTGACGGCGGCTCAGCTCAAAACTACTCACTGGAATTGGGCTCACAAACCTTCATTCCTGGCTTTGAAGACCAACTTGTTGGCCACGAAGCCGGCGACGAAGTAGACGTAGTCGTTACCTTCCCAGAAGACTACGGCGCTAAGGATTTGGCTGGCAAGGAAGCTCACTTCCAAACCAAGATCCACGAAGTCAAGTCAAAGCAATTGCCAGAACTTGACGACGAATTCGCTAAGGACGTTGACGACTCAGTTGAAACCTTGGACGAATTGAAGGACAAGATCAAGGCTGACCTGAAGGCTGACAAGGAAGAAGCCGCTAAGCGCGCTATCCAAGAAGCAGCAATCACTACTGCCGTTAAGAACGCTACTGTAGACGAAATTCCTGACGTCATGATCCAAGAAGACGTTGACACGCAACTCAACCAATACTTGGGCGACATGCAACGTCAAGGCATTGACCCAGCTACTTACTTCAAGCTGACCAATACCACTGAAGACCAGCTGCGCAAGCAACTTTCAGCCAACGCTGCTGAACGCGTTAAGACCAACCTGGTTCTTGAAGCAATCGTTAAGGCTGAAGGCTTCACTGCTTCTGAAGAAGAAATCGACAACGAAATCAAGGAATTGGCCCACGAATACAACATGGACGAAAAGGTTGTTCGCAACACTTTGAGCAACGAAATGCTGTCACACGACATCAACGTTCGCAAGGCCATGGACTTGATCACTGACTCCGCAAAGCAAGTTGCTAAAGCTAAGCTTGAAGAAGGCAGCGATGACGAACAGTCAGAAGACTAATGAATTTAAGCTGCTAGCTTAAATTTATTTGGAACCCCGTAATGGCTCTGGGCCATGCGGGGTTTTTCTTTGGACCTTTTTAGCCTTTTTAATGCTTAATTTAGGCAATGAAGGCTCTTTTATGCTAATCTAGTCTTTAGCAAATAGAGGAGGGAATACATGGCTACAAAGTTTACAGATCCAGAAGAAGTGAGATGCTCATTCTGCGGGAAATCTGCCAGCCAAGTTAAGAAGATGATCGCCGGCAACGGCGTGTATATCTGCAACGAGGACGTTGACCTCGCCAAGCATATTATCGATGATGAATTGCGACTGGATTCGCTCAAGGAAGCCCGGGAGCTGCCAAAGCCAATGGAAATCAAGCAGCAGCTTGACCAATACGTGATCGGGCAAGACAGAGCCAAGCGCGTGCTGTCCGTGGCCGTTTACAACCATTACAAGCGCATCAGCCAAATGGACGTGGACTCTTCAACGGAATTGCAAAAGTCCAACATCGCCCTGATCGGGCCGACTGGCTCAGGCAAGACCTACCTGGCCCAAACTCTGGCCAGAATCTTGAACGTGCCATTCGCGATCGCGGATGCCACGACTTTGACTGAAGCCGGCTATGTGGGTGAAGACGTGGAGAACATTCTGCTCAAGCTCTTGCAAAACGCTGACTACGACTTGGAAAGAGCCCAGCGCGGGATTATCTACATTGATGAAATCGACAAGATCTCCAAGAAGTCGGAGAATGTCTCAATCACCCGGGACGTTTCTGGGGAAGGCGTGCAGCAGGCGCTTTTGAAGATCTTGGAAGGCACGATCGCTTCCGTTCCGCCGCAGGGCGGCCGCAAGCACCCGCAGCAGGAAATGATCCGGATGGATACGACCAACATTCTCTTCATCGTCGGCGGGGCCTTTGACGGGATCGAACAGATCGTCAAGAACCGCTTGGGCAAGAAGACGATCGGCTTTGGTGCTGAGCAAGAGGCAGGCAAGGTTGATGATGACAACTGGAACCAGTTCCTGACGACGGGCGACTTGGTCAAGTTTGGGCTGATTCCGGAATTCATCGGCCGGATTCCAATCATCACGACCCTTGACCGGCTGGACGCGGACGACCTGGTCCGGATTCTGACTGAGCCAAAGAATGCCTTGGTCAAGCAATACCAGAAGCTTCTGTCCCTTGACGGGGTTGACCTGGAATTTGAACCTGCCGCCGTGCGGGAAATTGCCAACCTGGCCATTGAGCGCAAGATGGGGGCTAGAGGCCTGCGGACCATCATTGAAAACTCTCTGATGGACGTCATGTACAAGACGCCTAGCGAAAAGGACATTGCCAAGGTCATCATTACGCCGGAAACCATCAGCGGGATGGGCAAGCCAAAGATTGTCCGCCGAGAATTGAAAGAGGCCGCCGATGATCGTTAAAAGCAGCGAATTTACGACCAGCGCGGTCTATGAGAGCCAGTATCCAACCGATGGCTTGGATGAGATCGCTTTGGCTGGCCGCTCCAATGTTGGCAAGTCCAGTCTGATCAATACCCTGCTGAAGCGGAAGAACCTGGCCAGAACCTCATCATCGCCGGGCAAGACCCAGACTTTGAATTTCTACAAGGTCAATGGCGACTTTTACCTAGTCGACGTGCCAGGCTATGGCTACGCCAAGGTGTCAAAGAAGCAGCGGGAAGAATTTGGCCAGATGATCCAGGACTACCTGGAAACCCGGGCCTACCTGAAGGGCTTAATCATCTTGATTGATGGCCGCCATGCCCCAACTGATGATGACATCGCGATGTTTGACTATGCCCAGTACCTGAAGCTGCCAATTCTGGTAGTGGCGACTAAGATGGACAAGGTTAAGAAGAATGCCTTCAATAAGACTTATTCCGCCTTTAACAAGGCCTTGGGCCTGAGCAAGCTGGACAATGTCGACTTCCTGTACTTTTCATCCGTGGATAAGCTCCACGTGGATGAATTGGGCAAGTGGATTGACGATCGCCTGCAGGAAGACTAGGCAGATGCATATTAAGCAGTCAAAAAGATAAAAACAAAAAAACTGTTGCGCGGCAAGCGCAACAGTTTTTTAGTCTTTTCTTTCGGATTACCGGTGCCGTTTTGGCATCTTTGGCCGGTGGGTGAAGAGCTCGCCAAGCAGCTTGAAGGCCCCATAGGCGATCAGAAGGGCGCCGATGATGATGATTGACCGGTGGTTGAAGTATTCCGGATTGATGATCACCACGATGCCCAGGGCAAAGGAAATCAAGGCTTCAGCCCCTGTGATGATCATCCGGAAAATGCCATGCTCCTTGTGGAGGATGATCTTCCGGCTGCGGCCGTAGGCATAAAAGAGGAGGAAGATCCCCAGGAAGTAGTGGGCCAGGAAGATCAGCAGCTGGTTGTTGGACAAAAGGGCGACCGAGACCGCGAACAGGATCAGGTAGGTGATGATGAAAAAGCGCTTCTGCTGGGGCTTAAAGGCGGAGACGGAAACTTTCAGGATATGGTTGAAGCTGAACATGATCCCGCCGGCGGCTACCAGAACGCCGAAGGCTTTAAAGGCATAGTTAGGCGCGGTCAAGCTGATGATGCCGGCCAGGACCAAGAGCCAGCCGGTCAGGCTGTCTCTGGAGAAGAGGGCCGAACCGATCTGCTGGTCCTTGATCATTCTCCAGATAGAGCTGAACAGGTTGCCCAGGACGAACTTGGTTCTTCTGGAGGAGTTGGCCACTGACAAAAGAATGGCCCCAAAGCCGCCAAAACCGTTCTTGTCCAGCTGGTTGATCTTGGTTGACCCACTGGCCGCCAGGGCGTCAAACAGGTCGTTGGTCAAGGCCTCACGCTCGTCCAGCTTGGCTTCGCCAATCCATTGGCTGATCAATTGGTTGTAGATCCGCGACTCTGAGTTGGGCCGCTTGCGGGTCACGAACTGGTGGCCCTTGATCTGCCAGGAGTAGGTGTCGTGCTGGGCCAGGTTGCCGTTGGTTGAGTAGACGATCGTAGGCTCAATGTCCTTTGGCTCAAACAGGCGGCCAATGATGGAGTAGTCTGGCACATAGCGGTGCAGAATCCGCTTGAGATAGTCGCCGTTGCAGTCGCCGGACACTTCATCGGCCAGGCCAGGACTGTCAAAAGTATAGACGGCCTTGATCCGGTCATGGTACTGGCTGGCCAGGTGAATGGCCGCGTACTCGGCCAGGTTGCCGCCCTTGGAGTGGCCACCCAAGATATATGGGGCGCTGTCTTCGTTCAGGATCTTGGTCATGTACCTGACGCTCATCGTCTGTGCCCTGGTCTCCTTAAAGGAAATCTCAAAGTCTTCCTTCCAGCCTACCAGGGTGTCGTCAGTGCCGCGGAAAGCCACGAAGTGGGTATCATCCTCCAGGACCACCTTGACGGCGCTGAATTGGCTTTGGTCGGTCAAAGTCGTGTTAAAGTGCGACAGCTTGGCCTTTTTGAAGCGGTCAGCCTCCGACATCAGGCGGAAGAGCTGCTGGTACTGGGACGCGTCGCGCTCATGCTCTTCTTTGGCGAAGTATTTCTTGGCGGCACTGTCCAGAGTAACGTATTTCTTCCCCGCCGGAATGTAGTCCTCTAAGTTCAAATATGAAAAAATTGCCAGCACCAAGGCGTCGATCTCATTGAATGGCGACTTGTCCAGGGGGATGTCGCCGCGCCATTCCAAATAGGTCAGCAGGTTGCTGTTGTCATTGTCCATTGCCGCTCACTTCCTAACGCATAGTCGATTGCTTCTTCTAATTTTTATTTTAGCCTAAATGTAGTGCTGGCGGGGATGAAAACGCATAATTTTTACCTGCCTTTAGAAAAAATTAGAGGTCGAAAAATGGCAAAAAAAGAGACCATCAGTTGATGGTCAGGCAGCTTACTTGTGTTCGTCCGTGGCTTTATCGTCTTTCTTGGCGTCTTTGGCGTCCTTGCCCTTGCCCGCGCCTTTTGGCGTCTTCTTTGGGTCAGGGACGCTGGCAAACTTGTCGAACAAGCGGTCCAGGTCATTGTTGTTTCTAAAGGTCAAGCCCATCTGTTTCTCCTCCTTTGGTCAGCTTTTGAATCAATTATAGCGATTCTTTGCGTGAAAAGCCAATTCTGTGCTATATTAACGAAAAGTAAGCATCGTCATGAAAAAGAAAGAGGCAAGCAATGGACGCAATTGAAGCAATCAAGAACCGCCGCAGCATCCGCTGGTTTGACAAGGACAAGGAAGTGCCAGAGGCAACCTTGCGCGAAATCGTCGCTTTGGCGCAAAGAGCTCCATCCTGGGTTGACTCCCAGCCTTGGCGGGTCTATCTCGCGACTGGGGAGAGCCTGAAGGCCCTGCGGCAAAGGCACCTGGACAATGTTGCCAGTGGCCAGGAAGCCGCGCCTGACTGGCCAACGACCCACCGCACGGACTGGGATCCCTTCCCGCAGGCCAACATGGCCAAGCACAACGAGGCTACGGCCGCATACCTGAACACGCCAGAACTCAAGGAACTCAGAGGGGTCACCCTGCAAAAGCAGCTCTTTGATGCCCCGGCCATTGCCTACCTGACTTTGCCAAAGATCTCCAACCAGTGGTCCATCTATGACTTGGGGGCCTTTGGCCAGACTTTGGCCCTGGCGGCCCAAGGCTTGGGGGTATCCTCCATGCCGGCCTATGAATTCGTCAAATACCCGGATGAAGTCCGCGCCGTCATGGGCATCCCTGACGACCAATGGGTTGCCATGGGGATTGGCCTGGGCTATCCAAAGGACCACTACGTCAATGGCTATGACGCGCCCCGCTGCCCGCTTGACCAGGTCTTGACCCTGAAAAAATAAAAGTTACAAAAGTCAACTAAAACTGTTGACTTTTAGTAAGCGGATCGGTATGATTTAACTAAATCGGTGAAAGGAGCTAAGTCAATGTTTGCATCACAAAACTGTCAAGTTATGTCAGCATGTTGTATGTGTCACGCATACGACTCATTTGTGATGCCGAAATTGGATTTAGCCTTTCAAGCGGATTTGCCAAGCAGGTAGCTGACCAAGGGTCACTATCAGCGAAATTATCAATAATGGCAGAGAACGAGCAGCTGTTTCCAACTTTGGAGACGGCTGCTTTTTTTGTCAGTATGGAGGAAAAAACATGAGCAAGTTTAAGAAATTGGCGGCCGCCGGCTTGAGCGTCAGCGCGGCCCTGTTGCTGGCTGCCTGCGGCACGAATGGCGCGGCCCAAAAGACCAGTAGGGACAAGCAGGTCTTGAACCTGTCGGCTACGGCCCCCCTGGACACTATCGACATCAGCAAGGCCACGGGCTATGGACAGACGGGGAATGTCTTTGAAAGCTTCTACCGCTTGGGCAAGAAGGGGACGCCAGCACCTGGCCTGGCAAAGGAAGGCCAAGTCTCCAAGGACGGGAAGACCTGGACCTTCAAAATCCGTCCCAATGCCAAATGGTCCAACGGCGAAAAGATCACGGCGCAGGACTTTGTCTACTCCTGGCACCGGACGATCAATCCCAAGACCGCGTCCCCATATTCCTACCTGTTTTCAGGCATAAAGAACGCGGACGCGATCATTGCGGGCAAAAAGCGTCCGAGTTCGCTGGGCATTTCCGCCAAGGGCCAGGACACGGTCATCGTCAAGCTGGACAAGCCAATCGCCTACTTCAAGGTCCTGATGGCTTACCCGCTCTTTGGGCCGCAAAACGAGGCCTTCATCAAGAAGACTGGCAAGAAGTACGCGACCAGCTCCAAGTACATGCTTTATTCCGGCCCGTTCAAAATGACTGGCTGGAAGGGGACCAATGACAGCTGGTCGTTTGTCAAGAATGGACAGTACTGGGACAAGCAGGCCGTCAAGCTGCAGAAGATCAACTACCAAGTGGTCAAGACGACTAACACCGGCTACCAGCTCTACCAGCAGGGCAAGCTGGACTTGACGCCCCTGTCAAGCGAGCAGGTCAAGCAGCTTAAGACCAGCAAGGACTACAGAACCTACGGTTATTCTTACGTAGCCTTTCTGGCCTACAATTTCAAGGCCAAGAATCCGGTGGTCAAAAAGGCACTCAGCAACAAGAATATCCGCTTGGCCATGTCCCTGGCCCTTGACCGCAAGACTTTGACGACCAAGGTCTTTGGCGATGGCTCAACCGTGCCTAAGGGCTTCGTTTCCTCAGGCCTGGCTTACGATCCGGCAAGCAAGCGGGATTTCGCTGACGAGCAGGAAGTGGCTAATACCGTCGACTACGATGAAAAACTGGCGGAAAAGCACTGGCGGGCCGGCTTGAAGGCGCTGGGCAGCAAGAAGCTGACGATTACCCTGCTTGCTTCAAACGAGTCAACCAACGCCGACGCACTGACCCAGTATATCCAGTCCCAATGGACCAAGGTCTTGAAGGGAATCAGCGTCAAGGTTTCCAGCATCCCCGGCAAAAATGCCTATGCCAAGGCCGGCGATGGCGACTTTGACGTTTACGTTTCCGGCTGGGGCGGGGACTTCAACGACCCGATGACCTTCATGCAGATCATGGAAAGCGGCACTTCCTACAACTACGGCAAGTGGACCAGCGCCAAGTACGACGCCCTGATCAAGCGGGCATTGAACCAAGACGCCAATGACCCGCAAAAACGCTGGAATGATCTGGTGGCTGCGGCCCGCCTGGTCAACAGCGAGCAGGCCATCACGCCGATCTACCAGCAGACCACGGCCTACCTGCAAAAGAGCAAGGTCAAGGGCATCATTCACAACAATGCCGGGACCCAGTGGAGCTACAAGTACGCTTACATCAAGTAAAGCGTTCAAGCAAAAAACAAGCACCGAGGCCGGTGCTTGTTTTTTAGTCTTCGCCGATGATCTTGAAGCCGTAGCCGTGAATATGATTCTTGAGCAGCTGCAGGTACCTTTGTGCCAGGTGGCTCAGGCGGGCATGCTGGTGGCAGGCCACGCCTAAAGTAATCGGGTCGTCCAGGTCCAGGGGGATCGCGACGATCTTGTCGTCGTTCAGCTTGCTGGAGATGATCCCGGAACTGATGGTGTAGCTGTTAAGGCCAACAATGAGGTTGAAGATCGTGGCCCGGTCGCTGACCTTGATTTCTTTCTTGTGGGGGATGCCTGCTGGCAAGATATTTGTGTAAAAGCAAAAGGGCGCAGATCATGCTGTGAGATCTGCGTCCTTTTGTCATATGCCGTTTTTAGTGCCGGACAGCCCGGTGGTCGCTCGTGCCTTTAATCTTGTGAACCCGGCGCTTGAAGTGCTGGTGCTGGTCAGAGACAAACTTGAAATGCCGCATTTTTCCGGCGAAGGGGCGGCCGGACAAACGGATGGAAGTCCAGTCTTTCATCAGGCTGGTCATGTTGTCTAAATCTTTTAGCCGCTCCTGGCTGCCTTCAGCGGCAGCGGCTTGGCGGATGTCGCCTTCAAGGCGGGCGATCAGGTTGTTGTGGTAGGCCATTAGCTCCGGAGTCAGGGGAGCGTGGCGGTACTGGTTGAAGAGCTTTTGAATCAGCTCCATGGCTTCTTGGGCATTTTGCGGCTGCACGTAGCGGTGTTCTGCTGACATTTTTCCTCCAATAATGATCTGCTGACTGAGTTTTGCGTGTTCTATTTTAACACGCTGGTGCCTATTTGCCTTGGCTGGGGCAGGTTAATTACGCTTAAAATTTATTTAAAGGAATCTGCTGTTTTCCGGATTAAGTGAGAAAAATTAAAATGGCAAAATAAGGCTGGATTTTTTCTCATTTTTTTGTAATAATATAGGCAAAAAGTCTGGAAGGAGAACAAAATGAAAGCGTACGTATTCAGCCTGTCTCCCGTTGAGGAACGGTTCTTTCAAGAATGGGAAGACCAGCATGCTGATGATGAAATCAAATATACCACCAGTCCATTGACGGACGACACCGTTGACCTGACCAAGGGCTTTGATGCCGTCTCCGTTCAGCAGATGGAGCAGATTAAAGATGAAAAGATCTATAAGGCCTTGGCAGACAATGGGATCAAGCACTTGGCCATCCGCCAGGTTGGCGTCGACATCGTGGACTTGAAGCTGGCCAAGAAGTATGGCATCGTCGTTTCAAACGTTCCGGCCTATTCACCGCGCGCCATTGCCGAAAACGGCCTGACCGGGGCCATGTACCTGCTGCGCAAATGGGGCTACTACCACCGCAAGATGCGGCGCGGGGACTTTACCCGGCCAGTTGAGCTGATGAGCGATGAAATCTTCAACCAGACGGTCGGGATCGTCGGCCTGGGCCGGATCGGGTCAGCCGCGGCGGAACTCTATCATGCCCTTGGGGCCCGCGTGATTGGCTATGATCCGGTCTATAATGCATCTTTGGAGCCTTTTCTGGACTTCGTTGACCTGGAGACCTTGATCAAGACGGCGGACATCATCCAGCTGCATATTCCGTTGACCAAGGACAACGTGGGGATGTTCAGCGCCAACGAATTCGCGGAAATGAAGGATGACGCGATCATCGTCAATGAATCCCGCGGGGAATTGATTGACACCAAGGCCCTGATCGTGGCCTTGAAGTACCACGAAATTGGCGGGGCGGCTTTGGACGTGCTTGAAGGGGAAAGCAAGATTTTTGGCCGCAAGTTTGAAGACGTGGGCTCACTACCTGAAGACTATACTGAACTGATCAACATGCCGAACGTGGTCATGTCGCCGCACTCAGCCTACTACACCAAGATGGCGGTCAAGAACATGTTCTTCCAAAGCATGACCGACATCCAGCGCACTTTGGACGGCCAGGCGGCTATCTTCCAAGTAAAATAGACAAAATCAAAATACAGGGAAAGAAAAAATAAAGAAATACAGCTTGCAAAATAGAGCGAATAGACGATAAGCGCCAAAAAAGCCGGAGAGAACTGGTCTCCGGCTTTTTTGGACTGTTAAGCTTGCGGCTTCTGCTGGCTGCTCTTGTCCCAGATCTGGGCCGCGGCAGGAATCTTGCCTAAGTCGCCGATCTCGTCCTTGTCCAGGATGATCAGGTTGTTGGGACCGGCCGCCAGGTTGTTGAAGGAGTCCAGGCTCTGATTTCTGAAGTAGCCTTCACCAGCGTGGCTTAAGGCTTCTTCCAGCTTGCTGATCCGGTAGGCGTCAGCATCGGCTTGGGTGCGGATGGCCTCCGCCTTGGCCTTGGCGGTGGCTACCAGGGCATCGTTCTTGGCCTTGGTGGTCAGCTCGATATTGCGGGCTTCCCCTTCAGCGCGGGCGATGGCAGCGGTCTTTTCCCGGTCAGCCGTCAATTGCTTGTCCATGGCCTTTTGAATTTCCGGGCTGGGCAGGAGTTCATCGACGTTGACCCGGACCACGCGGATCCCGTAGATGTCGGTCAAGTCGCCGATGGCATCGGACAATTGAGCGTTGATCTGGCTGGTTGAGCCTAAGGCCTCGTTCAGTTCCATCCGCCCGATGATGTCGCGCAGGTGGCCGCGGATCAGCTGAACCATGGATTCAACGGAATCGGTGTTGTTGTAAAAGTACTTGTAGGAATCGGTGACCAGGTAGTTCAAGGTCAGGCTGGTGGTAATCTCCGCGTTGTCCTTGGTGATGATGGAGTACTTGGAGATTTCCAGCGGCTGCAGGGCCAGGGAAACTTTTCTTAAGCGCTGGATGAAGGGAATGAGCAGGGTAGGTCCGGCTTTTACGGTCCGGCTGTAGCGGCCCAGGGTCTCAATCAGCCCTTCGGAATTCTGCGGTACGATCCTGATGCCCGCGGCCAGCAGGATCAAGACTAAGACGATCAATAAAATCCTTACAATAATCATTGGCAATCCTCCAGATTGTAAATAAAAAATGATGCACTGCTATCCATAATACTTTTTGGATATGGACAATATTATAGCCAAGAAAGAGCTTAAAGAACATCTAAATTTGCTTTTTGCGGCAAAAAGTCTGTTAGACTTGAGGGGGAAAAAGACTTAATCATTTTTGTTTTAGAGTTTTAGAAAAGGACGTATCGATGGCTAATCAAGATCAACAATATTTGGATTTGCTTAGAAAAATCATGGAAGAAGGCCACGACAAGAGCGACCGGACCGGAACGGGGACGCGAAGCCTGTTTGGGGCCCAGATGCGCTTTGACCTGAGCCAGGGCTTTCCGCTTTTGACGACCAAGCGGGTGCCTTTTGGCTTGATCAAGAGCGAGCTGCTCTGGTTCCTGCGCGGGGACACCAACATCCGCTTCCTGCTCCAGCACAAGAACCACATTTGGGATGAGTGGGCCTTCAAGAACTGGGTCACCAGCCCGGAATACCAAGGTCCGGACATGACCGACTTTGGCCTGCGCAGTCAAACGGACCCGGATTTCAAGCGGGTCTACGATGAAGAGATGGGCAAGTTCTGCCAGCGGATATTGGATGACAGCGACTTTGCCCAAAAATACGGCGACCTGGGCGACGTCTATGGGGCCCAGTGGCGTCATTGGGGCAAGCGGGGCGGCGGCTTTATCGACCAGATCGCCAACGTGATCGAGCAGATCAAGACCACGCCGGACTCCCGCCGGATGATCGTCACTGCCTGGAATCCCGAAGACGTGCCAGCCAGCGCTTTGCCGCCTTGCCATGTCTTGTTCCAGTTCTACGTGGCCGATGGCAAGCTCTCCTTGCAGCTCTACCAAAGATCAGGCGACATGTTCCTGGGCGTGCCTTTCAACATTGCCAGCTATTCTTTGCTTTTGTCGCTGGTGGCCAGGGAAACCGGCCTGGAAGTGGGCGAATTCGTGCACACCTTGGGCGATGCCCACATCTACCGCAACCACTTTGACCAAGTCAAGGAGCAGCTGACCCGGCAGCCATATGACGCGCCAACCTTGTGGCTCAACCCGGAAAAGCGGGCGGTGGCTGACTTTGAGATGAAGGACATCAAGGTCCTTGACTATAAGCACCATGGCACCATTAAGGCGCCAGTAGCGGTATAATTGCTTTCTGTATCTAGTCAAAGGAGATTCAAATGATTACTTTTGTCTGGGCGGAAGACGAAAACGGGGCGATCGGGCTGAATGGCCACTTGCCCTGGCATCTGCCCGCTGACCTGCACCACTTTAAAGACAAGACCATGGGTCACCCGATGCTGATGGGGCGCAAGACCTTTGCCTCCTTCCCCAAGCTGTTGCCGGGCCGGGTTCACGTCGTTTTGACCCGGAGCGCGGATTTTGCCCGAGAATACGCGGACAACGACCGCGTGCTCGTCTTGACCAGCCAGGAGGCTATGAACCAGTGGCTGGCGGCGAACGCGGACGTGGAAGTCTGCGCCATCGGCGGGGCCAGCCTGTTTGAAATGCTGGCCAGCCGGGCTGACCGGCTGGAGCGGACGGTGATCAAGGCGGCCTTTGCGGCCGACACCTACATGCCGGCCATTGACTACGGGCAGTTTGACCTGGTGGCTGCTGAAAGCCATGAGCCGGATGCCAAGAACAAGTACCCTTATGTTTTTGAAAGCTATCAGCGCAAGCACTAAAAACGTGCGGTGATGAATGAAGAAAAGCTGCACGGAAAGATGAGAGGGTGAAAAAATGAAAACGAATGTTGAGACGGGCTTGACCCAAGCCGAGGTTGACCAGCGGGTTGCGGCCGGGAAGGTCAACGTCGCGATTGATGATGAATTCAAGACCAACAAGCAGATTATCAGGGAGAACGTCTTTACCTACTTCAACCTGATTTTCCTGGTCTTGACTATCCTGTTGCTGATTGCCGGGGACATCCGGGACCTGACCTTCCTGCCGGTCATTATCTTGAACACGGTGATTGGGATCGTTCAGGAAATCCGGGCCAAGTCGGTCTTAAGCAAGCTGAGCGTCCTGAACCAGGCCGAAGTGGTGGCCATCCGCGGCAAGAAGCGGGTTCGGGTCCCGATTGACCAATTGGTGGCTGATGATCTAGTCTTGCTGAAGACTGGGGACCAGATTCCAGCTGACGCGGTCGTCGTTGACGGGGAAGTCCACGTCAATGAGTCCCTGCTGACGGGGGAAGCCGATGAAATTGCCAAGAGCCCAGGCGACCAGCTATTGTCTGGCTCCTTTATCGTTTCCGGCAAGGTCCTGGCCCAGCTGGTCAAGGTTGGCGCCGACTCCTACATCGCCAAGCTGACGGCCCAGGCCAAAGCGATGGGCGGCGGGGAAGAGTCGGCGATGATTCGCGCAATCAACCGCTTGATCAAGTGGGTCGGGATCATTATCATTCCCCTTGGCGTGGCTCTGTTTGCCCAAGCTTATTTCATGAACCGTCAGGGTTTCGCAGAATCCATCAGTTCCATGGAAGCGGCCATTATCGGGATGATTCCGGAAGGGCTCTACCTGCTGACGACCGTGGCCCTGGCCCTGGCTGCAATGCGCCTGGCCCGCAACCAGGTCATGCTGCACGACATGAAGAGCGTGGAGACTTTGGCCCGGGTCAACGTCCTCTGCGTTGACAAGACGGGGACGATTACGGAACCGAAGATGGCGGTTGAAAAAGCCATCCAGTCCCCCCACTACCAAGGCCGGGACTTAGAGGCTCTGTTGACCGACTATGCCGCCAGCATGCCAGTGGACAACATTACGGCCGAAGCCCTGAGCCAAAAGTATGGCCAAGAGGGCGGCGGCAAAGCCAAGGCAATTATTCCGTTCACTTCCGTGAACAAGTACAGCGGGGCGGTTTTTGACGGCTATACGCTGCTGATGGGGGCACCTGAAATGCTCTTGCAGGGCGAGTTGCCGGAATACCAGGAAGAATTTGCCAAATATCCTGAAGAAGGCTACCGGGTCCTGGCCTTTTGCCGCTATCCACTGGAGATGGCAGATGAAAAAGAAACTCTGACCCAGCCGGTGGAAGTTCTTGGCTACGTGCTTTTGTCCAACCCGATCAGACGCGAGGCCAAGGATACCTTCCAGTACTTCGCCAAGCAGGGCGTGGACATCAAGGTCATTTCCGGGGACAATCCGGTAACCGTCTCCAGAGTCGCGGCCCAGGCTGGCATTGCCGGGGCGGACAAGTATCTTGACGCCCAGACGATCAAAGACGGCGAATATGAAAAAGCCGTTGCTGACTACAATGTCTTTGGCCGGGTCAAGCCGGAACAGAAGAAGAAGTTCGTCAATGCCTTGCAAAAGCAGGGCAAGACGGTGGCCATGACTGGCGACGGGGTCAACGACATCCTGGCCATGAAAGAAGCTGACTGCTCAATTGCCATGGCCTCAGGCAACAGCGCGGCCGTACAGGCCTCGCAGGTCGTCTTGCTGGACTCCAACTTTGCCAAGATGCCGCAGGTCGTCAATGAAGGCCGGCAGGTAGTCAACAACATTGAGCGCTCAGCTGGCCTGTTTTTGGTCAAGAACATCTTCTCTTTATTGATGGCCTTGATGTCCTTGATCTTGACCATTAATTACCCGCTCAAGCCAGCCCAGATCACCCTGATTTCCAGCTTTACCATTGGCCTGCCATCCTTCCTTTTGGCACTTGAGACCAACCATAAGCGCATTCGCGGCAACTTTACGGTCAATATCCTGACCAAGTCCATTCCTGGCGGGATTACCGACTGGCTGGCCGTCAGCATCCTGGTCTTGACCGACAAATTTATCAATATTGGCTCTAAGGAAGTAGGAACCTCGTCAACCATCCTCTTGGTCTTGGTAGGCATGATGGTGCTCTTCTGGATCTCGCGGCCGCTGAACAAGTACCGGCTGCTGGTAATGGCGGTCTCCGCGGTCTGCATCATCTTGTCGATCATCTTCATCCCTGGCTTCTTCAGGCTCTCAGCTCTGTCGAAGCGGGCAGTCTTCACGATCATCGTCCTCTTCTTTGCCGGCATGACCTTGTTCAGGGGCATGTCCCGGATCTGCGACGGGATTAAAGAAGTCTCCAATGTCATCAGCGAAAAGGGCCGTGAGGCCAAGGTCGGCGACATTATCAAGGCTTACCGCAAGGATGCCGGTGAACTATAGGAAAAACAATATTAAAAAAATCCGGACTTTTTTAATATTGTTTCTTGACGACCTTAAAAAATGATGATAGATTATAAACATCAAATGAAATACAAGTTATCTCGAAAAGCAGAGTAGCTGGAGCAAGCTTCTTCACAGAGAGTCGCCGGTTGGTGAAAGGCGACAGAAGCTACCTGGCGAAGATGGGCTTGGAATGATATGGGCCGGTGATATTTAGCCGGCTCCGGGGTTGCTCTCGTTAAACAAGCAAGCTGGTTCCCTGATGAATTGGGGAGACAGTTGGTGAGATTCGCTGTGCAAGCAGTGAATGAACTAAAGGTGGTAACACGAAGCGCTTCGTCCTTTACAGAGGGACGGAGCGCTTTTTTTATTCCCGCTCGGCCAATCGCGATTACTTGTAGAAATCAGTGTTTTTAGAGATAAGAGTTTATTTAATCTGGAAATAAAAGTATGGGAGGATCTTCAAAATGAAGAAAAAGAAGCAAAGAAATATTATTATTGCCGTTGTTGTCGTAGTGGCCTTGGTCTTGATCGGCTGGCTGTCATTCGGCAAGAAGGGGTCAAACGACTCAGCCAAGAGCGAGACCGTAACGGTCGGCGTCGTTGGCGCGACTAAGGCTGAACGGGCCATCTGGAAGAGCGTGGCGCAAACCGCCAAGAAGAAGTACAACGTGACCGTCAAGATCAAGAACTTCTCTGACTACAACCAGCCAAACAGTGCCTTGAAGTCAGGCGACCTGGACCTGAACGCTTTCCAGCACTACAACTTCCTGAACAACTGGAACAAGGCCAATAAGGGCAACCTGGTAGCCATCGGCAAGACCTACATTGCCCCAATCCGTCTTTACTCACTGAAGTACAAGTCACTCAAGGCTCTGCCAAAGGGCGCGACGATTGCCATTCCTAACGATGCAACCAACGAAGCCCGGGCCCTGCTGGTATTGAAGAACGCCGGCCTGATTACCCTGAAAGGGACCAGCGCAACCAAGATTTACTCAGTTGCTGACATCAAGAGCAACCCAAAGAACTTCAAGATCAAGGAAGTTGCAACTGAACAAGCTGCCCGCGTTTTGAAGTCAGTTGACGCCGCCGTTGTCAACAACGACTACGCTAACCCAGCTGGCCTTGGCGACAAGCAAACCATCTACGTTGAGCCAATCAACAAGGACTCATTCCAATGGATCAACATCATCGTTGCCAACAAGAAGGACAAGAATAAGCAGGCTTACAAGGATGTCGTAAAGGCATACCAAACCGCGAAGACCAAGAAGCTGTACAAGAAGTACTACGGCACTAAGCAAGAAGCAGCTTGGGACGCTAAGTTCTAAGCCAACTAAGCAAGCATAATCAACAAAAGGACGGTCATCTATGAGCATTATTCAACTAGACCATGTCAGCGTGACTTTTAAGCGCAAGAAGGAAGAGGACGTTAAAGCCGTGCAGGACGTTACCCTGCACATTGAAAAAGGGGACGTCTACGGGATCGTTGGCTTCTCAGGTGCCGGCAAGTCGACCCTGGTTCGCACCATCAACCTGCTGCAAAAGCCATCTGCCGGCAGCGTCACGGTTGACGGGGTAGAATTCGTAAAAGACGGCAAGCAAGTCATTTCCGAAAAGGACCTGCGTGCTCATAGACGAAAGATTGGCATGATTTTCCAGCAGTTCAACCTGTTGAACGAGACCACGGTCATTGAAAACATTGCCTTCGCCCTCAAGCACTCCGGCTTGAGCGATGAAGACCTGGAAGCCAAATGCCGCAAGCTCTTAAAGCTGGTTGACCTGGAAGACAAGGCGGAGGCATATCCAGCCCAATTGTCTGGTGGCCAGCAGCAGCGGGTGGCCATTGCCCGGGCTTTGGCCAACGATCCGGACATCCTTTTGTCGGACGAAGCCACGAGTGCCCTGGACCCGCAGACCACCATCCAGATCCTGGACCTGCTCAAGAAATTGAACAAGGAACTGGGCCTGACCATCGTCTTGATCACCCACGAAATGGACGCTGTCAAGAAAGTAGCCAACAAGGTTGCCGTCATGGAAAACGGGAAAGTCATCGAAAAGGGCAACCTGCGGGAAGTCTTCCTGCACCCGCAAAAGGAATTGACTCAGAAGTTCGTGGGCGGCTCATTGCAAGTCGTGGACACCTTGAAGGGGCTGGACATTACCCTGCACGAAAACGAGGCCCTCTACCAGCTGGTCTACAACTTGAACAACGTGGAAAAGTCAATCATCATTGAGCTTTACCGGCAGCTGGGCGTTGAAGCCTCCATGCTGTACGGGAACGTGGAGATTCTGGCCGACGAGCCGGTCGGCACGCTGCTGATCACCGCCAAGGGGGATGCCGACCAGCAAAAGGCCACGGTCAAGTTCCTGAACGAGCAAGGGGTTACGGTTACTGAATTGGATGAAAGGGGCAATCGCTTATAATGAACGCATTTGTACATTGGATCGCTGTCAACTTCCCTAACATTTACAACTTAGGCTGGAGCGGGGACACCGGCTGGGGCACCTCCATCATGCAGATCATTTACATGACCTTTTGGCCATCTGTCTTTGGGGGCATCCTGGGGCTTTTCTTCGGGGTCGTCCTGGTCTTGACTGAACCCGGCGGCATTTTGGAAAACAAGTTCTGGTACAACGTATGCGACAAGCTGGTTTCCATCCTGCGGGCCGTCCCATTCATTATTTTGCTGGCCTTCGTGTCACCTTTGACCCGCTTGATCGTCGGGACTGAAATCGGAGATACCGCGGCTTTGGTGCCATTGACCTTGGGGATCTTCCCATTCTATGCCCGCCAGGTCCAAGTTGCTTTGGAAAGCCTGGACCCAGGCAAGGTTGAAGCCGCCAAGAGCTTGGGGGCTTCCAACTGGGACATTATCTTTGACGTCTACTTGAAGGAAACCCGGTCCGAAATCGTCCGCGTATCCACCGTCTCCATCATCAGCTTGATCGGCTTGACCGCCATGGCTGGGGCCGTTGGGGCCGGCGGCTTGGGTACGACGGCTATCCAATACGGCTACCGTGACTTCGCGACCGACGTAACCTTCCTGGCAACGCTGCTGGTTGTCATCATGATCTTCATCGTGCAAGTCGTCGGCGACTTCTTGGCCAAGAAGCTCAACCACCAGCACCGCTAATTATTAAGCAGGCTCTGCAAAAGACTCTCCGCTGGAGAGTCTTTTTTTGCGTTTGGCAAGCACTGATTGCAGCGCTTTCAAGCTTTTGAACTCTAGCGGCAATTATTTGAACATTTTAAAATAACACCTTTTAATTTCAAAAAATACAAAAGTGGCTTATAATGAGAGTGTAAGCAGAAATAATTTTAAGTAGAGGAAAAGACATGGCAAAATACGTATTCAAAACAAGTCCAATTGATTTGGTCAACCCGAGCTATGACGTAGTAATTATTGGCTCCGGCGGCACTGGCTTGTCAGCTGCCTTGCAGGCACATGAACTGGGCGCCAGCGTGGCCGTTTTTGAAAAGAATGAGGCCCTTGGCGGCAACACCAACAAGGCTTCTTCTGGCATGAACGCGGCTGAATCCCTGGTGCAATACGATCATGGGATCATTGACAACAAGGCTGACTTCTACAAGGAAACCTTAAAGGGCGGCGGCTGCCTGAACGATACCGAGATGCTCCATTACTTTGTCGATCATGCTCCTTTGGCGATTGACTGGCTTAAGGAACATGACATTGAGCTTTCCGATTTGACCATCACTGGGGGGATGAGCCAGAAGCGGGCCCACCGTCCGGCTTCCATGGCTCCAGTTGGCGGCTACCTGGTGACGGGCCTGCTCAAGAGCGTTGAAAAGGAAAGAATCTCTGTTTTCAACCAGGCCAAGGTCACCAAACTGCTGCAGGATGAAAACAAACGGGTTACCGGGGTTGAGATTGCTGGCCCTGACGGCCGCAGAACCGTGAAGGCCAAGGCCGTGATCCTGGCGACTGGGGGCTTTGGCGCTTCTAAGGAAATCATCAAGAAATACCGGCCTGACCTGGCTGACTACAAGACGACCAACCAGGCTGGCGCGACTGGTGACGGCCTGCTGCTGGCGGAAGGAGTAGACGCCCAGCTGATCCAGATGCGCTTTATCCAAGTACACCCAACGGCCCAAACCGATGGTCCTAGAACCTTCTTGATCGGCGAAGCAGTCCGCGGGGAAGGCGCTATTTTGGTCAACCAGGCCGGCCAGCGCTTCGTTAACGAACTGGACACCCGGAAGGTCGTTTCAGCGGCCATCACCGGCTTGAATGAGGATGGGGCCTACCTGATCTTTGACCAAGGCATCCGGGACCACGTGAAGGCGGTTGAGTTCTATGATTCAATCGGCTTGGTTGAACATGGCCAAAGCCTGGAAGAACTGGCCGGCAAGATCGGCGTCGACGCTGCTGGCCTGGAAGCCACGGTGGCTGCCTGGAACGGGGCGGTTGAAAAGCATGACGACCAAGCTTTTGGCAGAACCACGGGGATGGACCGCGGCGTGACTGACGCGCCATTCTTCGCCATCCACATTCACCCAGCCATCCACTACACGATGGGCGGGATCCACATCACGCCTGAAACCGAAGTCTTGGACACCAACGGTCACGAAATTCCTGGCCTCTACGCTGCTGGTGAGGTTTCCGGGGGGCTGCACGGCAACAACCGGATTGGCGGGAACTCAATCGCGGAAACGGTCGTTTTTGGCCGGCAAGCCGGCATTCAAGCCGTGAAGTACGTCCGTGGCAACTAGTTTTGTAAGACATTTTCATGAATAGTCTCTGAAAGCACTTCAGTCCGAAGTGCTTTTTCTTTTGCGTTTTTACAAAGAATTACCGTGAATTTAACTAAATCGAAGCGATTTCATAAGATTATTAAAAGACTTTGACACAATGTTTGATTCTTCACAAAGAACTTGCTATGATTAAGACAAGGAGAAAATGTAACCGCTTTTGAAAAATACGGAAGGAACCAGAAAGATGAGTACGAAAGAACGTTTTAAGCAAAATGAACTGAAAAGATCCAACCCGGTCTTCAGCCGCGTGCGCGCGACGATCGAAAGTGCCTTTTACGGCAACAACGTGCATGAGGTGACCAGCGTCGCTGAAGCCTATGAATTGGCAAAGAAGCAGTCAGGCGTGATCGTGACTGACCTGCCAATCCTGCACACTAAGGAATTAGGCTTGCCAATGGGAGCCACCCAGCTGGTCTACAACCACGGCAAGATCTTGGGCCGGACGGCCAGCGCCCGGCACTTTGTCGACGATCCGAAGGAAGACCCGGCAGCCTTGGCAAGCAACCTGTATGAAGATATTTATGCTGGCCATGAGCAGCGGTACTTGAAGGCGACGGTCCTGGTTGGTCTTGATGAATCATTCACGGTTAAGGCGCACGTGATGATGCCGGAAGACCAGGCTTTCAACCTTTTAAGCTACATTTTGAACTTCCAGTTCTTCGATGAGGAAGCAGCCAAGATGTACAAGAACTCAAAGGCGTATGATGAGGGCGATATCTACTTCTACTTTGACCCTAACGTCACTGATCCTGACTACCCAAAGGGCTTTGGCGTCTTTGACGCTCCCCACAACGCGGCCGCGGTCTTTGGCCTGCGCTACTTCGGGGAGTTGAAGAAGGGGACTTTGACCTTGGCCTGGGCCATGGCCCACCGGCACGGCTACGCGGCCTGCCACGGCGGGGAAAAGGCCTTCCACTTCAAGGACAAGAACGACAAGGTCTTTGCTTTTTACGGCTTGTCAGGCTCAGGCAAGTCAACCCTGACCCACGCGACCCATGGCGGCAAGTATGACATCACGGTGCTGCACGATGACGCCTTCATTATTTCAAGAGAAGATGGCTCATCCGTAGCCCTTGAGCCAGCCTACTTTGACAAGACCCACGACTATCCGGCCGGCCACCACGAAACCGAGTACTATACGGTAGTGATGAACTGCGCGGTGACTCAGGATGAAGCCGGGAGAAAGGTCTTGGTGACTGAGGACCTGCGCAACCACAACGGCCGGGTGATCAAGAGCCGCTACACTTCCGCCAACCGGGTAGACGTGGAAAAGGACCCAATCACGGCCTTGTTCTGGATCATGAAGGACAATTCTTTGCCGCCAGTCTTGAAGATTGACGACCCGGTCCTGGCCACGACCATGGGCTTGACTCTGGCCACCAAGCGGACTTCCGCGGAAAACCTGCCAAAGGGCTTTGACATGAACACCTTGGTCATCGAGCCATTTGCTGACCCGTTCAGAGCCTACCCAGTGGCTGGCGACTATGGCGACTTTAAGGAACTATTCACTGAGCGTCACGCGGCCTGCTACGTTTTGAACACGGATGCCTTCATGGGCAAGGACATTCCTAAGGAGCTGACCATGAAGATCCTGGAATACCTGGCTGACGATACTGATGAGTGGAAGCCGTTTGGCGACTTCAAGGGCGTTTCCTACATGCCGCTGGCAGGCTTTGAGGTCAAGCTGGATGATCCAGACTACAAGAAGACCTTGGTGGCGAGAATGCAGGACCGGCTTGACTGGGTCAACGACTACAATGACAAGAATCCGGAAAATCCATTGCCAAATGAGGCAAAGGAAACATTGCAAGGCATCATCAAGGAACTCAGCTGATAAAGCAGCAGAATCCGGCATAGTTTCCAAACGGCCAATCCTACAAACTAAAAGAAAAAATTAAGACAAAGCAACTGAATAAGCAAAAAGAAGCCTGCAGGCGCCGGGCTTCTTTTTTGTTTTTTTACCGTATTTTCTTAATTTTTTTGCTTGAAAAAACAAAAAAGAAAAAAGTTTGGGAAATTTCAAAGAATAAAATCAGTAATTCCCGAACAATCAGCGAGAAGAATAGAAGAGATTAACATTGCAAAGCGATGTTTTATAAAGCCTAAATCAATAGCATATTACAACGCACCCGTGCGTTTATGGCACAAAACGAATGAAAAGGGCAATTTGACATAAAAGCAAAAAGCAGGTAAAGTATTAACTGTTCCCGAAGAAAAGTCGAAGCGCTTTCCTAAGGAAACGAAATCTTAAAAAGATGTTGACAAGGATTCATCATCTTGCTAAGATATAAAACGTTGCGTCGCCGAAAGGCAAGCAACAA
>NZ_JAOQBX010000080.1:0-394 GCF_044902225.1 Lactobacillus sp. 23-2
ACGTTCATGAACATTCTGCGCAAGCGGATCATGACCGCTTTCCCTGAAGCGTCTTACCAATATGGCTATCAGACTTTCTTTGACCGCAAAAAATTCAATCTGCCAAAGGGACACTTCACGGATGCAATCGCAATCAGCGGGATCAAGTCAGTTGGTCAGATGCCGGAGACGGTAGCGATGATCAGCCAGTTCCGCAAAAAGAGGCGTTCGCTTCATGAGGCAACCGCCCGCAAAGGCAGAAAAGAAGCAAACAGAACATCAAAACGCAATGCCAAGAACACAAAGCATGCCAGAGGATTATGGCTCAATGACTATGTACATGTCATCGGGACTAATCTCAGGGGCTATGTGCAGAGCTACCTGTCAAAAGGCGCTTATGTTCGCCTCTCAGATG
>NZ_JAOQBX010000081.1:0-387 GCF_044902225.1 Lactobacillus sp. 23-2
AGACATTCATTAAGACCACTCTTGCCATGCAAGGAAACTGCTTGAACAAGGAGCTGGCTGACGCATTTCCTAAGCCCTCTAAGCGAATGACCGCGTCGGCTTACGAACAGCAGAAATCGAAGGTTAATCCTAGATTATTTAAGGCAATTCTGTATGAATTCAATTCAACTTTGAAACAGCCCGCTTTGTATCATGGCTATCGACTGCTGGCAATCGATAGTAGTGACTTTGCTTTGCCATATGATAAGCATTCACCATTTCTATGCAATATTCAAACTAATAAACTGCTCAAGTTAAGTCAACGTAGTTTCTCTTTTAGCTCAGATTAGCTAACTTAAACTTCCCACTTGCAAAAGTGGGCTCGTACCTTGAAAATTCAATAGTTTA
>NZ_JAOQBX010000082.1:0-373 GCF_044902225.1 Lactobacillus sp. 23-2
TCTACGCAATTATTCCCGACAGACATTGGTTTACCGACGTGACAGAATTCCATCTTAAAGATCAAAAGCTCTACCTCTCTCCAATTATCGATGGTTGTACCCAAGAAATCATCTCCTACAACATTTCTAGGCACCCAGACCTTAAGCAAGTGATGACCATGCTAGATGATGCATTTGAGAAGCACCCGGCTCTTAACGGGCTTATTTCCCACTCAGACCGTGGCTGGCAATATCAGCACCATGCATATCAAGCCGCTCTGGCTAACAGAGGGATCGATCAGAGTATGTCTAGGCTAGGCAACTCTCTTGACGACGGCCTAATGGAAGGCTTCTTCGGCATTCTTAAGCGGGAGATGTTCTACGGTCAAGAACA
>NZ_JAOQBX010000083.1:0-371 GCF_044902225.1 Lactobacillus sp. 23-2
GTTGGGCACTCTAGTGAGACTGCCGGTGACAAACCGGAGGAAGGTGGGGATGACGTCAAGTCATCATGCCCCTTATGACCTGGGCTACACACGTGCTACAATGGGCAGTACAACGAGAAGCGAACCCGCGAGGGCAAGCGGATCTCTTAAAGCTGTTCTCAGTTCGGACTGCAGGCTGCAACTCGCCTGCACGAAGCTGGAATCGCTAGTAATCGTGGATCAGCACGCCACGGTGAATACGTTCCCGGGCCTTGTACACACCGCCCGTCACACCATGGAAGTCTGCAATGCCCGAAGTCGGTGGGATAACCTTAATGGAATCAGCCGCCTAAGGCAGGGCAGATGACTGGGGTGAAGTCGTAACAAGGTAG
>NZ_JAOQBX010000084.1:0-367 GCF_044902225.1 Lactobacillus sp. 23-2
CATGCTGGAATACAAGTGCAAGAAGTACGGAAAGATCCTCATCAAGGTCAATCCAGCATACACCAGCCGAATCTGCTCAAAATGCGGCAAGGATACGGGCAAGAAGCCACTGTCAGTGCGGGAATGGGACTGCCCATTCTGCAAGGCGCATCATGACCGTGACGTCAATGCATCAATCAATATTTTGCTTAAAGGACTTGCCCAGCTCTGAGAGAGCTGGGCAAGAAAAAAATCGTACCGTCAAACAGCAGTCAATGCGGCTTGGCGGAATCGTCGGAGGGGGCACTTCCGTGATAAATAGACTGACCTCTGTTTTTGCACTGCTGTTCAGCTTGCTGGACAGAACCAGTAAAAAAGCAGGCTTGAC